>NZ_JARZHI010000059.1:0-65640 GCF_029946465.1 Polyangium sorediatum | reverse complement strand
ACCGCCGGAGGACGAGAGCGCGGCGACCCAAGCTCGACCACGGGCTCGAAGACCCAAGGGGCCACGGTCTACCGCGCCCTCTGCCTCCAGACCCCCGAACCCTAGCGCAGCCTTCAGATACAAGGGGGCGGACAGCCCCCCGCGGGGTCCGGGGCAGCGCCCCGGGGTCCAGGGCGTGACCCATGCGTACGTTTGACGCGCTTGTCCGTTGCTGATACGTCGCCGCCCGCATGGAGGCCGTTTCCTGCATCTTCTGCGGTGACCGAGGGACGCGCCCGTACCACGCCGAGAACGGCTACGAGGCTGTCGCCTGTGAGGGCTGTGGCCTCGTCTTCGTCACGCCGCGGCCCACCGAGGGCGAGATGAAGCGCCTCTACGAGGGCCAGGAGACCAAGGTCGACCTCGGCCTCCAGATCCGCAACGTCGAGCGCGCCGTCTACGAGGCGCGCCGCGCCCTCGACCTCATCGGCCGCCACGCCGCTTCCGGCCGCCTCCTCGAGATCGGCAGCGCCGCCGGGTATTTCCTCCGTGAGGCCCGCGCCCGCGGCTTCTCGCCTACCGGGATCGACATCACCGGGCCCTTCGTCCGTTACGCGACCGAGGTCCTCGGCGTGGATGTCCACGAGGGCACGCTCGCGTCGGTCGAGCTGTCGCCGGGCAGCTTCGACGTCGTCTACCACCGGAACGTCCTCTCGCACCTCGCCTACCCGCTCGACGCGTTCCGGCAGATGCACGCGCTCCTCCGCCCCGGCGGCTTGCTCGTCTTCCAGACCGGCAACGTCGCCGAGCTGCCAGGCGAGCGCTGGGCCGGCACGAACGAGCTCGATTTGCCCGATCACCTCTACCACTTCGGCGAGAAGCAGCTCCGCTTGCTCGCCGAGCGCACCGGCTTCGAGATCCTCGACGTGCAGCGTTACGCCCTCCTCCTGCACGAGCCCGCCCCGCGCGCGGCCCTGCTCCGCCTCCAGTCGCTCTTCCGGACGAAGGGCAAGCCCGCGGCGCCCAAGCCCCAGAAGGACAAGGCCGCGCCCTTCGTCGTGCCGACCGAGGTCCCGCCGGCGCGGCTGCTCCAGACCCTGGAGGTCCTCGTGGACGGGTACATCACCTACGACCTCGGCGCCGTGGCCTCCAAGGAGGGCCGCCGCGCCACGCTCGTCGTCGTCGCCCGGGCCCGCTGACGTGCGCCCCGCCTCGCCCTTCCCAGGCCCCTTGCTCGCCCTCCGGCGCGCCGTCCGCGCCGCCCGAGGCCTCTTCCGCGGCGGCCTCGTCCTGCACGGCCCGGCGCGCCCCGAGGTCGCCCTCACCTTCGACGACGGCCCGAGCCCCGCGCACACCCCGGCGATCCTCGACATCCTCGCCGCGCGCCGCGCCCGCGCCACGTTTTTCCTCCTCGGCTCTGCCGTCGAGAACGCCCCCGACCTCACGCGGCGTGTCCACGCCGAGCAGGAGATCGGCTGCCACTCCTACGCCCACGATCGTGCGGCCGTGAACGACCCCGAGGCGTTCCGGGTCGACACGGAAAAAGCCCTCGACCTCTTCGATCGCGTCGTCCACGCGCGCCCCCGCCACTACCGGTTTCCCTGGGGGAACCCGGGCCGCATCGCCCCCCGCGACGTCGAGCGCCGCTTCGGCATGGTCTGCGTCCACTGGTCCGGCGGCGGCTTCGACGAGCGATCCGATACGCCGGCCATCGTCCGCCACATCGAGGACGCGCTCGAGCCCGGCGCCATCCTCCTCCTCCACGACGGCTGCGCGCCCGGCTCCGTGTACGCGGGCTCCCGCGAGCCCACCGTCCGCGCGTTGCCGCGGATCCTCGACGCCCTCGACGCCCGCGGCCTGCGCGCCGTCACCGTCGGCGAGCTGCTCTCCGCCTGAGACCCCCCATGACCCGAAGAACGGCGCCTCCCCGCATCGTCCTCGACGCCCGTGTCCTCCGCGGCGCCCCCGGCGGCGTCGCCACCGTCGTCGCTGCGCTCGTGGACCATCTCCCCGCGCTCGCGCCCGACGTCCCCTTCGTCCTGCTCCGCCACCCGGGCGCGCGGGGCCCGCTCTCGCGCGCGCCCAATGTCACGGAGTGGCTCGTCTCCGGCGACCCGAACCACCCGGACTCCCTGCTCCGCCTCGGCGCGTGGCTGCACAAGCGCCTCGGCCCGGACGATCTCTTCCACGCGCCGTACCGCGTCCTGCCGCTCGGGGCGCCTGCGAAGAGCGTGCTCACGATGCACGACGTCATGCAAATCGCGTGTCCCGAGCTCGTCTTCCCGAATCCCCTGCTCCGCGTGCTGCTCGCGCCGTACTGGTCCGCCGCGATCCGCTCCTCGATCCGCCGCGCCGGCCGCATCCTCGCCGTCAGCGAGCACAGCAAAGGCGACACGATCCGCGTCGATCCCGCTTCCGCGCCGCGCGTCCGCGTCACGCCCCTCGGCGTCGACCCCGTCTTCGCGCCGCTCGACGCCTCCGAGGCCCTCGCGCGCACGGAACCACTCGTCCCCGCGGGGCGCCGGTTTTTTCTGGTCCTCGGCGGCGGTTACCCCAACAAGAACCACGCGGCCGCGGTCCTCGCGTTCGCCCGCGCGTTCACGACCGCGGACGACCTGCACCTCGTCATCATCCAGCGCGAGCGCACCTTCCCCGCGGAGCTCGAAGCGGCGTTGCGCGAGACGGGGCTGCTCTCGCGGGTGCACGTCCAGAGCCGCGTGGGCCTCTCGGCGCTCGTTGGGCTCTACGCCCGCGCCGAGGCGTTGATCTTCCCCTCGCTCTACGAGGGCTTTGGTTTGCCCGTGCTCGAAGCCATGGCGTGCGGCTGCCCGGTCGTTTGTTCGAGCCTCACGTCGGTGCCCGAGGTCGCGGGGGATGCTGCGCTCGTCCGGGATCCGCGGGATCTCGACGCGCTCGCCGAGGCGCTCCGCGCCGTCGCCAAGGACGAGGCCCTCCGGCAGGATCTGAAGGCCCGTGGCCTCGCCCGTGCCGCGCGGTTCCGCTGGGAGGACACAGCCAAGCAGACGCTCGACGCGTACCGCGAGATCGCTCCCTGGATCCCCTGACGAGCGAGCTCCGCTGACCGGCCCGCGTCTTGCACTCCTCCCGTGCGAGGCGGTTTGGAGACCGACGCACGAGCGAGGCGCGGGAGCAGGCAGGCGGCCGCGTGCCGGTTTCGCCGCGCTTGTGCGCCCGTGCTCGTGTCCGCGTTCGCGACGTTGTTCGCGCCGAGCACGCAGGCAGCCGACCCCGAGCCTCCGCCGCCGATCCCGCTCGATCCGATCCCGGACCCCGTGCTCGATCCCTTCGCGAATGCCGTGCCGGTCGACCACGCGCCTCCGCTCGGCACTCCGCGGTACCGCCTTTGGCTCTCGCCGGACGTCCCGTTCGGCGTGCGTGTCTTCCCGGGCCCGGGGAATACGCCTCCGCTCGTGCTCGCGGGCGCGGGGTTTTCCTGGGAGATCGATCCCCACCCGTGGCGCGTGATCCGCGCGCCGCGCGTCCGTTATCGCCTGATGGCCGGCGCCACGATCCTCGCCCTGATGAGCTACGGCCTCGCCGATTACTGGGTCCACATGAGCGCCAACAGCGTCGACTGGGAGCTCTCGTGGTCGGCGCCGAGTTTTTACAAAAAAGCCTGGACCCTCGAAGCCGTCCGGTTCGACACGAACAAGTTCGAGACGAACACCTATTCGCACCCCGCGGCCGGCACGATGACGTACCTCGCCGCGCGTGGGGCCGGGCTCGGCGCGGGCGAGTCGTTCTTGTTCTCGTGCGCGGGCTCGGTCTTGTGGGAGTACCTCGGCGAATACCGTGAGAAGGTCAGCTTGAACGACCTCGTCCTCACGCCCCAGGGCGGCTTTGCCGTCGGCGAGCCGGTCCACCAGCTCGGCCTCTTTTTCGAGCGCGGCGAGGACAACCTCGTGAACAACGTCCTCGCGTTCGTCTTTTCGCCGTTCCGATACCTCCGCCGGCGCCTCGAACCGGTGCACGTCGCGCGCGCCCAGGTGCTCGATGACTTTGGCTTGCCCGCCGACGTCTGGCATCGCTTCGACGTGCTCCTCGGCGTGAGCGCGGAGGCCGAGCGGGACGGCCTGCGCCGCGCGCAGCGCCGTATGGGCGTGAGCACGGAGATCATCGACGTCCCCGGGTACGACCACCCCGGCGTGCTCACGAAGCGCCTCGATGCCGGCGACGTCACGAGTTTTCGGCTCGTCGGTTCCGTCGACGATCGGGGGGTGGAGCAACTCGATTTCGTCACGCGTGTCCTGCTCGGGGGTGTTTACGATCAGAAGATCGTGCCCGACGGGCGTGGCGGACGCCGTGGATACACGATCTTCGCGGGCCCTTCCACCGGCTTCAATTACGCAAAACACCGGCAAGAGGGCCTGGAGGAGGACAAAATCGGCGTCGCGAACGCGCTCGGCGCCACGGTGGATCTCACGCTGCACCACGGAGACGCGCGCGCCCGCGCCAGCGTGGACGCATATGGCGACTTCGGCGCCGTGCATTCGATGGCCGCGTCCGCGTACATCCAGGGCCGCGGCGACGCGGGCTTGAAGACCGTGGTCGCGGACAAACGTTACTACTTCGCGCTCGGCGGCACCGTGCGCCCCACGCTCTCGCTTGCGTATCGGCGCTTTGAACTCGGCGCGCAGCTCACGTACGATTTTTTCGAATCGATCGAGGGGCTCGATCGGTACCAGGAGCGGGTCACGAATGACGTCCGCCTGAGGGATCGGCGCGCCGGGGAGCGCGTCTGGCTCTCGTACACGCTGTCGGGCGACAAGTCGCCGCTCGCGTGGGTCGAGGTCGAGCACCTCGATCGGTGGGGCCGTATGGGCCCGTTTCGCGCGTCGCATGCGAGCACGAAGCTCCGCGCGGGGATTGCGTTTCGGTTTTGATGCCGCGGTCCCCTCTTCCACCTGACCCCGACAACCAGGTACCATCCTCGGCAAGCGAGGGGGGGAACTCATGAGCACGCGGGGGCGGCGGCTTGCGGGGGCGACGTTGTTCGCTACGTGTTTGGCGGTGTGTTGGGTGCCGATGGGATGTGGGGCGAGTGACGAGTACGCCGCCGTGCCCGACCCCCCGACGGAGGGGTCGCTCCCTGCGAGCACGGTCCGCGCGCTTCAAGCGTGCGCGGAGGAGCATGCGGGGCGGCTCCCGCGCCACGCGTACGAGATCGAGTTCCAGGTCGAGCTGACCAGCAACCAGGTCTCCAAGGTGACGCCCAAGGGGCCGCGCCTCGACGACTCCGGCCTCGAACGGTGCATGATGGATGCGCTGCGGACGATGGCGGACGCGGGGTACTCGCCGGACCCGGACGACCTCATCTCACGCGGCGGCCTCTTGCCTGCACGGGGCCTCTTGGCGAACGTCTCGGTCATCTCCGAGTTGATCCGGCTCGTCCCCGTGGTCGTCTCGGCGTCCGGCGTGACGATCGTCGTGGGCGTCGCGGTGCTCGTCGTGGCGGCGGCGGTTTCCTTGACGCACGACAAACCGACGAAGGAGGAGTGTGACAAGCAGCGGGAACACGCGTACGAGGAATGCGACAAATGGCTGAACACAAATAACCCTCCACTCGGCGTGGTCGGACGCGACAAGATATGGCAGGAGTGCATCGAGGGGTACATTCACGAGGATTGCGGTGGCAAAAAAGTGGACCGTGACAAGAGCCCTAGGTATGACAACCCACGGCCTGGAAGGAGATTTTGATGGATGCCGATTTGTTGGCGCCTGAAATCATGAACATCAATTTGCGCATTCGCGCGAAGGATCCGACTGCATTTGACGACGCTGTCGAGTTCACGGAGCAGTACCCCGAAATCTGGGAGGTTTGGCACACGTTGGCGTACGCCCACGAGTCGAGGGGCGACTATGCGGCTGCCATCGCAGCCGCGACACGAGCGATGGATCTCGACGGCCAGCAGCCCGTGTTGTTCCTCGATCGGGGCGCGTATGCACTCCTGTCGGGCGACTACGAGCGCGCCGTGGCCGACTTCAGCCAGGGGCTCATCCTGTGTGACGAACTCGACTGGGATGATTACAGTGACGCCCTCCACTTCCTGCGCGCGGAGGCTTTGGTCCAGTTGGGCAAAAAGGCCGAAGCGCTGGCCGACCTTTCGCACATACGGGATGACTATGTCTTCTGGACGATAAAGGCCCGATCGAAGGCGGAACTCTTTGCGTTGTGCGGGAAGAGCCTGGAGCCGCGCCCTGAAGTCATTACGCGTGAATCGTTGAGACTGCCAAAAGGGCGTGGAAGACTATTTTTCGAGAATTGGGTTGTGCTGCCCGACTCTCCCGACGAAAAAGAGGCCGCGCTGGCGACGAAGCTGGGTGCGGCCGGTCTCGCAGCCATCGACGCGGCATTGCTCAAACACACGCGCGATCGGGCTCAGAAATCGGCGCGCATCATCTTCGAGGCGATAGAAGCTTGCGGCTTTCCGCGCACCGACAATCACCTCCGTCTCTTTGCCCGCCGGCTCATCGCCCTCGCGGAAGCCGGGGCCGTCGTCGCGCGGGGAAACCTACACAGGCCGGGGTACAGCGAGGTGCGGCTTCCCGACAAGCCCTGACCCCGCCCGCCGCCCGCCTCACCCCTCTTCCTTGTCTTCCTCGAACAACGCCCGGAAGAACCGCTCCCGATGGAGCAAAAACTCCTTCGTGAGCCGATAATGCTCCGTCTCCTCGTACTGGACCGTCGCAATGCCGTCCTCCGAAAGCTCGTAGAGCAGCGCCTGAGGATACGCGAGCAGGATCGGCGAATGGGTCGCGATGATGAACTGCGCCCCAGCCTTGGCCAGGACATGGAGATGCCCGAGGAAACGGAGCTGCCTCCCCGGCGAGAGCGCGGCCTCCGGTTCGTCGAGCAGGTACAAGCCGTCGGGGCGAAACTTCTCTTCGACGAGCGTCAAGAACGCCTCGCCATGCGAGCGCTCGTGCAGCGAGCGGCCGCCATACCACGCCTCGATGCCCAGGTGCTCGATGTGGGTGGCCACGTTGAACGTGCTCTCGGCCCGGAGAAAAAAACCGTGCCGCTCGCGGCGCGCGCTCCGGACCGGACGCAACGCCCGGTGAAGCTCCGACTCCGAGCTTTGCGTGGCAAATCGAAAGTTCTTCGAGCCCCCCTCCGCATTAAACCCGAGCAGGAGCGCGACAGCTTCGAGGATCGTGGACTTGCCCGAGCCATTCTCCCCGACGAGGAACGTCACCCGGGGATGAAAGTCGAGGGTCTCGAGCGAACGAACGGCCGGGATGGTGTACGGATAAACGTTCGGGTCCTCGACGCGGTCACGGAGCAGCGTGATCGCTCGAACGAAGCCTTCCGAAGGAGGGAGCTTGGCGGGCTTCGAGCGCTTCATACGAACCCTGGCGTAGCAGCGCGCCCGGGGGAAAAACAAGCGTCCATCGGAAGCGTCTGCCCCCCTGGGACGTGGACACGAACGTCCCCCAGGAGGTGACCTCATCTCCTGTCGGAGGTCGATCGACCTCCGACAGGAGGTGTTTCCTCTCCTTCCAGAGGCCTTCGTAGGCCTTGGGGTGTTCTCTCACCTCCGGGAAGAAGTCCACGACCTCCGACGAGAGGTTCCTCACCTCTGGGAAGAGGTGCGCGACCTCCGATGAGAGGTTCTTCACCTCTGGGAAGAGGTGCGCGACCTCCGACGAGGAGCCCCTCACCACCGGGAAGCCGTGTTCGACCGCCGGGAAGAAGTCGCAGACGTCCGGGGACGCTTCACGGACCTCGAAAAACGCTTGAAATACGTCGCGCAAATCGGCATCAAGGCCGCCGCCTCCCCCTCCTTCACGTCGCCCCTGCCTCCTTCCTCGCTCCGTGCGCACCTTCCTCCTCATCGCCCCCTACTTCGCGCCCCAGGCCGCCGTCGGCGCCTACCGCTGGGTCAAGCTCGCGCGCAAGCTCGTCCCGCGGGGCTACCGGCCCGCCGTCCTCTGCGCGACGTTCCCCGAAGACACGCAGGATCCCGAGCTGCTCCGCGCCCTGCCGCCCGAGGTCGTGACGCACGACGCCTACCTCGACCGCCGGATCCTCGCCGCGCGTGATGGCCTCACGGCCCTCGAAAAACGCCTGCGGGGCCCCGCGCCCGACAAGAAGGGCCCGGCGCGCCCCATCGAGGGCCTGAACCCCTTCCGCGACCTCGGCGACCGCTGCTTGCTCCACGGCCCGCACGCCGCCCGCGAGGCCGTCGCGCTCGGCCGCCGCGAGGGGGCGCGCGCCGTCGTGGTCAGCGCCGGCCCCTTCTCCTGCTTGCCCGTGGGCGTGCATGCGGCCCGCCGCCTCGGCTTGCCGCTCGTCCTGGATTTCCGCGACCCCTGGGGCCTGCACGAGTCCGGCGCCGCGCCGCCCCAAGGCGCCGCCGAGCGAGGTCGCCATCACGTGGTCGCCACGCTCGAACACCACATCCTCACACGCGCCGACCACGTCGTCCTGAACACGCGCCGCGCCCTCGCCGCCTACCAGGAGCGTTATCCCTTCCTCGCCGGCAAATCGTCCTTCGTCCGCAATCATTTCGACGCGTCGCTCTACGACCCCGCCCCTGCGTCGCCCGAGCCGCCCTCGCGGTTCACGATCCTGCACACGGGCACCCTGCGCGCAGAGACACGCGTCGACGACATCGGCCAGGCGCTCCGCCGCATCATCGACCGGGACAAGCTCACGCCCGCGGATCTCGTGCTCCGGCAGATCGGCCGCGCAACGGCATTCGAGCGCGCCGAGGTGGAGCGCATGGGGCTTTCGGCCTTCGTCGACTTCACCCCGCCCATCCCGCAGCGCGCCCTGCTCGGCGAGCTCCGCCGCGCGCACGTGCTGCTTTCCATGGTGGATCCACGCGTCGTCTTGCGAATCGCGGCGAAGACGTACGATTACATCGCCTCGGGCATGCCCATCCTCTCCATCACGGAAAACCCCGAAGTCGACGAATTGCTCGCGCACCGCCCAGACAACGCGCGCATCCGCCCCGGCGACGTCGACGCGCTCGTCGCGTCCCTCTCGGCGCACCTCGCGCAGTTCCGCGCGACGCGCGCCCTGCCCTCGCCTGTCCCGGCGCCGAGCGAGTTTTCCTCGGAGACGGCGGCCGACAGGTTCGCCGCGGTGCTCGATGGCCTCGTCCGGTAGAGCCGGAGCATGGGAGGCGTTGCGCTGGGGCTTTGCCCCAGGCCCCACCCGGGGCTGTCCGCCCCGGGACCCGGACCAGCGAGGCGCTGGACCCAGGTCGATGAACTGCGCGGTGCGCAGTTCATCGAACAGCCAGGGTCAAGACCGGCGACGGGCCTGCCAGCCAAGACCGCAGCGTTGACGGTTCCACTGGCGGGGTGGCCGTCGCCAGTCTGAGACGCACGTCCATGGTCTTGCCACCGGCCCGTGGGAAGAACTGCGCGTTGCGCAGTTCTTCCCCTTCGGTCCAGGCCGTGCCTGGTCCGGGGTCGAGGGGGCGGACAGCCCCCCGCGGGGTCCGGGGCAGCGCCCCGGCGCGACGGCTCCGTCATCTCCTCCGCGCCTCGGCCAGCAGCGTCAGCCCGCTGTCTGGCCGCCGCGCGTGATCCTCGGCGAAATCCGAGATTACCTTGCCCACCGTCCCCAGCACGGCATACCCGATTCCGTGCAGGGGCATGAGGAAGGGCGGCAGATCGTCGAGCTTCCAGGAGAGCCGCGCCAGCGCGAGCGTGATGGGCGTCGTGAGGATGTAGTGGTATCGCTCGAGCTCGAGCCCGGCCCGCCGGAGTTTTTCGCGCAGGTGGTCCACGGTATAAAAATTGTTCACCGCGTACCTCCGCCGATGCGCGTCGCGCTCCGCGTCCGTGACCTCGGGGTTTGATAGGCTGTCGGCTGAAAGAAAAAGCCTGCCGCCGGGCCGGAGCACGCGGCTGACGTGTTCGAGCACGCGGTCCTCGTTCCGGAAATGCTCGATGACGCAGAACGAGATCACCTTGTCGAACGAGTCGCGCTCGAAGCCGAGCTCCTCGGCGTCCATGAAATGGTAGTCCGTCCGCTCGCTCTGGTGCTTGCGTTGCGCCTTGGCGAGGCGCTTTTCGTGGATGTCCACGCCCACCACGTGCGCGCCTCGCGCTGCGATGCGGGCGTCGTAATATCCGTCGCCACAGCCGATGTCGAGGACCCGCTCCCCGGGCCGCGGATCCAGCCATTGGAGCAGCGTCGAGCATTCCTCGATGCGGCGGAAATGCCAGTGGGTGAGCGTTTCCATCATCGATACCATGGGGGTTGTCGTTCCGTTCATCTCGACCTTCATGCAGAGCAAGACGGATGCCGGAGGGCTGAAGCTGCGCAATTCCCCTGGAATCGTGCACCTCGCCGTCCGCGCGCCGACGCGGGGCCCTTCTTGGGTGTCGCGCACGTGCCACGGCGCGTCTGTCGTGGTGTCGTCGTTTCTCGACAGGGGCGCTCGTATCCGGTGTCGTCGCCTCGCCACAGGGGGCGCGCCGGGCTTTCGAAACGACGAAGGCCGCGCCCTTTCGAGCGCGGCCTCGTTCGTCCCGGATGGTTTCGGGGCGGTCAGTCCTTGCGGTACATCGTCACGACGCAGGCCCCGCCGAGGCCCAGGTTGTGCTGGAGCGCGACCTTCGCCCCCTCGACCTGGCGCGCCTCGGCCGTGCCGCGGAGCTGCCAGACGAGCTCGGTGCATTGCGCAAGTCCGGTCGCCCCGAGCGGATGGCCCTTCGAGAGCAGCCCGCCCGACGGGTTCGTCACGTACTTGCCGCCGTACGTGTTGTTCCCTTCCTCGATGAACTTCTCCGCCTCACCCTCTTTGCAGAGGCCGAGCGCCTCGTACGTCACGACCTCGTTCGCCGTGAAGCAGTCGTGCAGCTCCACCACCTGCACGTCCTCGGGCCCGAGTCCCGATTTCGCGTAGACCTGGTCGGCGGCCGCCTTCGCCATGTCGTAGCCGATCATCTTGATCATGCTGTCGCCGAAGCTCGACGCATAATCCGTCGTCATCGACTGCGCCGCGATGTAGATCGAGCCGGAGATGCCCTTCTTCCGGGCAAAGTCCTCCGAGCAGAGGATCGCCGCGGCCGCGCCGCACGTGGGCGGGCAGCACTGGAAGCGCGTGAGCGGATCAAAGACCTCGGGCGAGGCCATGATCTGCTCGAGCGAGAGCACCTCGTTGAACAGGGCAAACGGGTTCTTGCTCGCGTGCTTGCGGGCCTTCTCCGCCACCTTGCCGAACGTCTCGCGCTTCGCGCCGTACTTCCAGCGGTATTCGCGCCCCGCGCCGCCGAACATCTGCGCCGTCGGCGGCGACTGGTTGAAGCCCTGCACGCGGTTCATCACGTCCGCGTGCTTGTCCATCGGGCTCGTCCGATCGCCCCACTTCGAGCCGAGCGCGCCCTTCTCCATCTGCTCGAAGCCGACGACGAGCACACACTCGGCGAGGCCGCCCTCGATGGCCTGGCGGCCGAGGTAGAGCGCCGTCGAGCCCGTCGAGCAGTTGTTGTTCACGTTGATGACGGGGATGCCCGTCAGGCCGACCTCGTAGACCGCCCGCTGCCCGCACGTGCTGTCGCCGAAGACGTACCCCGCGTACGCCTGCTCGACGTCTTTGTAATCGACGCCCGCGTCCGCGAGGGCCGTGCGCGCCGCCTTCGCGGCCATCACGTTGTATTCTTCGCTGGCGCCGGGCTTCTGGAACTTCACCATTCCGACGCCGATGACGTTGACTCGCCTGCCCATTTGAGCCTCCTTCTGCGAACGCGTCGCGATTAACCCAAGAGCCCCTTCAAGAAATGCAGCCGGTTCGAGGCGATCCGCACGTCGCCGTCGACCCGCAGGCGGCCCGTCTGGAAGAGCCGCGCGTCCTGCTCCTTGCCTGCCACGAACGCGACGAAGTCCTCCGTCGAGAGCGTGAGCACCGCCGCCGGCTTCGTCGCCCGACCGACCGCCACCGTCGTCTTGCCGCCCGTGAAGTCGACGTGCCAGTCGCCCTCCGTCAGGCGGAATTCGATCACGGCGTCGACCTCCTTCGCGAGCTCGGGCGACTTCACCAGCCGCTCCTTGAGCGCATCAAAGACCGCCGCTGCGCCCGGCCCCTTCGGCGCCGCAGCCGCCTGCGGAGCCGCCTCGACCTTCACCTCGCCGCTCGCGGCCTTCGCCTTGTGCGCGGCGATGGCGGCCTTGGCCTGCTCGGGATCGATCTTCTTCATGAAGCCGAGCTTCTGCGAGGCCATGACGTTGCCCGAGATCTTGAGCTTGCCCTCGAAGTAGAGCTTCTGCGGATCGGCCTGGCCCGTGGCCATCGCGAGCCAATCGGACGACGCGATCTCCAGGACCGTATCGGCCTTGTCCGCGCCCGCGCCCGGGAAGACCGCGCCCTTGCCATTCTTCAGATCGATCGTCCACGTCGCGTCCGGGCCCTTCAGCTCGAACTGGAAGATGGTCTTCACCTTCTCGACGACGGCCGGGTTTTTCTCGACGTAATCGCGGATCCCGATGAACACGTCGCCGGCCGGATCCTCGGCCGCCTTCGCGGGCGCCGCCGCCGCCGGAGCCGCCACCGCGCCGCCGGCCGACTTCGCCTTGTGCGCGGCGATGGCGGCCTTGGCCTGCTCGGGATCGATCTTCTTCATGAAGCCGAGCTTCTGCGAGGCCATGACGTTGCCCGAGATCTTGAGCTTGCCCTCGAAGTAGAGCTTCTGCGGATCGGCCTGGCCCGTGGCCATCGCGAGCCAATCAGACGACGCAATCTCCAGGACCGTATCGGCCTTGTCCGCGCCCGCGCCCGGGAAGACCGCGCCCTTGCCGTTCTTCAGATCGATCGTCCACGTCGCGTCCGGGCCCTTCAGCTCGAACTGGAAGATGGTCTTCACCTTCTCGACGACGGCCGGGTTTTTCTCGACGTAATCGCGGATCCCGATGAACACGTCGCCGGCCGGATCCTCGGCCGCCTTCGCGGGCGCCGCCGCCGCCGCCGCCGCGGGCTTTGCCTTCGGCTGGGGGATTTCCTTCCACAACGTGATCGCCGCGTTCGAGATGACGACCTTGTCGCGCTCCTTGACCTTGCAGCGGAACACGATGCGCTCGTCGTTCTCCTTCCACATCTCGGTCACCACGGTCTCGCCCGGGAACACGCTGTCCGCGAAGCGCACCTTGATGCTCTTGAACTTGCGCGCGTCGCCGCCCGCGAACGCGTGGATCACGTGCCGCGCGGCATAACCGAACGTGCAGAGCCCGTGCAGGATCGGCTTCGAGAAGCCGAACGCCGTGGCGAAGCTCGGGTCGGCGTGGAGCGGGTTCCAGTCGCCCGAGAGGCGATACAAAAGCGCCTGGTTCTCGGGGATCTTCTGCTCGATCGTGGCGTCCGGCGCGCGCTCCGGCGGGACGTTGATGTCCGACGAAGGCCCGCGCTCGCCGCCCCAGCCGCCCGCGCCGCGGATGACGGCCGTGCTCTCATTGCGCAGGAGCTCCTCGCCCGACTCGTCCGTGCTGCGGATCTCCGTGACGACCAGCGCGTTCTTGCCCTTGTCCCAGATCTCCTTGACCTTGGCCTTGTGCGTGAGTTTTCCGTGCGGCGGCAGCGGCCGCATGAGCTCGAGGTATTGCTCGCCGTGCAGGAGCCGATCGAGCCCGTAGTTCATGCCGGGCGCGGTCTTGCCCGCCTTCGCGAGATCCATCAGCGCAGAGAGCGCCGGCACGACGCCGAACGTCGGCAGCGGGGCGAAGCCCTGCCCGTGCAGCTCGTAGACGTAACGCAGCTCCTTGTCGTCGAGCGGGTTCTCCGCCGCGCCGACGCCGAGCGCGTAAATCGAGAGATCCCGCTCGTCGTAGCTCGAAGAAACCGCCGGATACTCGTAGCCAAGCGCCTGATCGACGTCGATGAGGTCATTGCCGCCCTTGGCCGGGCCGGCCTGCACGTTCGCCATGACCGGGCCCATCGACTGGTTGATCTCGGCCGGGTGCGTGGCCTTGTCGAAGCCGGCGATCGCGCCCCAGCCCTTCTGGATGTCCTCGAGCTTGATCTCGCGCCCGAGCCGCACCGTCTTGCCCTCGGCGCGCTCCCAGCGGAGCTTCGCGAAGAAGCCGCCGCCGACCTCGAAGAGCCCGCCTGTCTCCGTCGAGCTCTCATGACACAGGTAGGCCACGAGCGGGCTCACGTACTCGGGCTTGAGCGCGTCGATGAGCTCCTTCGGCAGCACGGTCTCCGTCAGGCGCGAGCCCGCGAGCGGCGCGATCGTGTTGACGAGGACGTTCTTCTTTTTGCCTTCGAGGGCCAGCGTGTTCGAGAGGCCCACGAGGCCGAGCTTGGCCATCGCGTAGTTCGCCTGCCCGAAGTTGCCGTAAATGCCGGCCGCCGACGACGTGAAGATGATGCGGCCGTAGCCCTGGTCGCGCATGTGCGGCCACGCCGCGTGCGCGACGCGGAAGCTGCCGAGCACGTGCACGCGGTAGATGAGCTCCCAGTCCTCCTCGGTCATCTTGTGGAACGTGACGTCCCGCAGGATGCCGGCGTTGTTGATCACGATGTCGATGCGGCCGAACGCGTCGATCGCGCTCTGCACGATCTTGCCGCCGTTCTCCACCGAATCGTAGTTCGCGACGGCCTCGCCGCCGGCCGCCTTGATCTCGGCGACGACCTTGTCCGCCGCCTCGGAGCTCGTGCCCCCGCCATGCCGGCCCCCGCCGAGATCGTTGACCACGACCTTGGCCCCGCGGCTCGCGAGCAGGAGCGCATGCGCACGCCCGAGCCCGTTGCCCGCACCAGTGACGATCGCTACTTTTCCATCGAAACGAAGCTCGTTCGCCATGAGCTGGATCCCTCGCGCGAGAAAGTTTCGCGTACGAAGTATCCGAATTGGTGAGCGACGTCAATGGTTCGTGTGGACGAGAACGTGCGGAGCCCGTTTGCCAGGGCCGGCGTGATCCGTCAGCGCGTGGCGCCGGAGCTGTCGAGGGGCTGGAACGCGGGCACGCCCCCGGCGGCCCAGACGGCGACGATCTTGCCGGGCAGGTCCCACATCGGGCCGAGGTCGAGGTCGGCGCTTCCCGCGAAGCCCTTTTCCAGCGCATCCAAGAGGGCCGTGTAGGTCTCGTTCAGCGCCTTCTGCGCGGCGTCGAGGTCCGCGCTGCCGCCGGTCGGGTACGTCTTGAACGCGCCGCCGAGCTTCAGCATGACCTCCGTCATGCGAAAGCGGCCGAAATGGCTGAAGCGGTCCTGGACGTCGGAGCCGTCCTCGGGCCGAAGGTCCGGCTCGACGAAGGGACCGACGCTCCCCTCCCCCTGATCGACGATCGCCTTGATGGCCTTGTCCGCCTGGGCCCGCGCCGTCTGGCTGTCGCCGCCGATCGTCGCGGAGAAGCCCGTGTAATCGTCGCCCGGGTATTTCGGATCGGCGAACTCGCTCTTTTGCCGGTGATCGGCGTTCGGATCGTAGAGGCTGCTCCAGAGCTGATCCACGCCCTGCTCGATGGCCTTGTAGAACTGGCCGATGGAATCGTAGACGTCTTGCGGCCCCTTCGCGGGCCCGTCCACTTTGGGCTCCGGGGTCTCGATCGCCGTCATCAAGCGGAGCTGCGCCTCGTTCACCGGCCCGAGCTGCACCGGCACCTTCCCCCCGATCCAGGGCGGGAACCCCTGGTCGTACCGCGGCGCCCACGCGCCCGTGAGCTTCGGCGAATCCCCCTTCCCGGCGAAGAGCGCATTGTAGAGGTTCGCGGCGATCTCGAGGTGCAACATCTCCTGCACCACGACCGAATAGATGTCGTTGAACGCGAGCTGCTCGCGGCTCCGGTTCGGGTTCTTGGGGCTGCGCACGGGCGTGAGCGTCGGCGGGTTCGACGCGCTCGTTCCCGGCACCTGCAAGGAGTACGCGGCCGTGAGGTAGATCGGGATGGTCCAGAGCTCCAGGTACACGGCCTTCTGGAGGTGATCTCGGAGGGCGTCCGCGGTCCAGGTCCTGCTCGTCATGAAAGAAAGCTCCTTTCGGCGCCGAAGGTACCGGCCGAAAAGAGCTCCGGTCAAGCCGCGCGGCGGCTCACCTTCGCGAGGCAATAAAGGAAGTGGTTGAGCTTGGTACGCGCCTCGGCCGCGACCTCGCGCAGCGCCGCCTCCTCGTCGTCGGCGAGCGCTTCGAGCGGATCCATGATGACCACGATCGTCCGGCCATCGTCGTCCTCGTACACGGCGAGATTGCAAGGCAGGAGAATGCCCACGTCCGGATCGGCGATCAGCGCCCGGTGCGCGAGGACGGGGTTACACGCGCCGAAGATCGTGTACCGCCGGAAAGGCACGCCGAGCCGGGCGCGCAGCGTCTCGTCGACGTCGATCCGCGTGAGGACGCCGAATCCGACGTCCTTCAGGAACTGGGGGATTTTCGCCAGTGCGTCGTCGTACGGGAGGTCGAGTGAAGCGCGGAGATTCGTCCTCGGCATGGGCTCCCCCTCGCCCCGAAACGTGGCGCGCCGCGCCGGCGATCGAAAGGGGACATACGGCCCATTCGAGGACGCGCTCGCTCGTCAAGCGCCCCGCGCCCGCGTGATTGTCTCCCGAGCGGCCGCGACGAAGCGCGGCGGGAACGTCGCCGGGTCGAGGAAAAACGCCTCGAGGCTCGGCACCGCGTTCGGCATGCCCGCCCGCTCGTCGGCCACCGCCGCGACGAGCAGGTGCCCCGTCCCCCGCGCGAGCCGCGTGTTCGGCAGCCCCGCGGCCGCCGGGAACGCCTCGGCGATGGGCCTGCCCGCGTGCTCCGGCAAGAGGCCTCTTCGCCGCGCGCGCAGCCCGTCCGCCGCGACGAAGAGCGCGCGATAAAAATCACGCTTCTCCGGCACGGCCCGCGTGAGCTCGCGGCCGAGGACCCGGAGGTGCTGTTCGAGCAGGAGGCTCGGCATCCCGCGGTTCGAGAGCACCCCGGCGAGCCACTCGACCTGCCGCTTGATCGTGGCCTCGGCGTGCTCGGGCAAGGTCGCGAGGAACGCGCTGTCGCTGCGCGTGAACCGGACGCCCCGCTCGCCGTACCGGAGCCCGTAATAGGGCGTGAGCCGCAGGGAAATCTTGCCGGCCCGGAGCGCCGCGTCGATCTCGCGCGGATCCGTCGGCATCGGCATCATCCCGGCCTCGGCGTTCAGCGGATGCGACCAGGTGGTCTCGGCCGCCTCCCGCCGGCTGCCGCGCGCCCTGCCCCCGCGTGTCCCCATGCCTTCGGTGTTCACGTCCCCGGTTCTCCCCCGAGGCCCCGCGGAAGCAAGAGCCCCCGACCGGCAAACCCCGTCATGCGGTCGATCGTCTGGAGGAAGGCGTCGTAGAGCAGATCGTTGCCGCGGAGGGTCCAGAGCACCTCGGCGTTCGCCCAGGCGGCATCCCGCGCCTTCCGCACGCTCCAGACCGCCATCATGTTGTCCACGCAGCCGAGGGCCTCCTCGACGTCCCGCAAAAACCCCGTCGCGAGCTTCTTCGTGGCGACCTTCTCCGCGTCCTCGAGGATCTCGTTGATGAGGAGGTAATCATCAAAAAACCCCGTCCCGCGCCGCGGCTCGATGCTCTTGCGGGTGCACGTCTCCACGACCGCGATCGCGAGGTCGTGGTTGATGTGCGCGTTCATGCCGCAGAGGGCGTGCTGGAGCCGGGCGATCGAGCGATCGTGCCGGGCCTCGAAGAGCGGCTGCCAGGCGCGCGGCGAGGAGCCCGGGGCGCGCAGTTCGGCGACGAACGCGTCGAAGTAGAGGGCCGCGAACACCACGTCGAGCTCCTCGATCAGCACGGGCGTCGAGAACCGCCCCCGATCGAGCTCCTGGCGGATGCGGTCCGTCACGAAGGAGTACAGCTCGTTGAAGGCGTGGACGCCGTCGGCGCTCGGCAGGGCGCCGCTGATCATCTCCATCACGGCGAGCACGTCGTGGATGGAGCGCAGCGGGCGCGACAGGATCCGTTCGGCGAGGGATTCGCGGCTGGTCATGCCCCCCGAGGTTACCCCAGGGGAAGCGCGCGCATCAAAGATCGAGCTGCATGCCGAGCTCGACGACGCGCTCGGGCGGCAGGTTGAAGAAGTTCGTCGCCCCGGTCGCGTTGCGCGACAGGAAACCAAACACCGTCTCCGACACCTTGTCCATCTTCCCGTTGCCCGTGGCGAGCAGGGTCTCGCGGCCGAGGTAGTAGGTCGTCTCGTCGGGCTCGATCCGCAGGCCGAGCTTGGCCTTGGCCACAGCGAGCAGCACGGGGACGTTCGTGTCCTCCATGAAGCCGGAGCGGAAGATGATCCGGTAGAAGTCGTCGGCGATGAGCGAGGCCTCGACCCGCTGCTCCGGCGGCACGCGCGGGATGCGCTCGGGAATCACGGTCACGAGCAGGACGACCTTCTGGAGCGCCTTGCTGCGGCTGACGTGGTGGAGCAGGACGGGCGGCGCCTCCTCGGCGCTCGACGTGAGGAAGACCGCGGCGCCGTCCACGCGGGCGGCCGTCTTGCCGGTGCGCAGCTCCTCCAGCACCTCGACGAGCGGCCGGGTGCGCTTCTTGAACTCCTGGCCGAGCAGCGTGCGGCCCTTCCGCCAGATCGCCATGCAGACGAAGATCATCGAGGCGATGAGGAACGGCACGTACCCGCCGTCGAAGAACTTGAGCAGGTTCGCCCCCAGGAACGCGAGGTCGAACGTGAGGAAGAGCAGGAGCAGGGGCAGCGCCTTCGCGAGCGACCAGTGCCAGCGCTCCCGCACGACGACGAAGAAGACGATCGACGTGATGGTCATGGAGCCGGTGACGGCGAGGCCGTAGGCCGAGGCGAGCTTCGACGACTCCCGGAAGGAGAGGACGAGCACCATACACGCGGCGAACAGGGCCCAGTTCACCTCGGGGATGTAGATCTGGCCCTCGGTCTCCGAGGAGGTGTGCTTGACCTGGACGCGCGGGAGGAAGCCGAGCTGCACGCCCTGCCGCGTGAGGGAGTAAGCGCCGGAGATCATGGCCTGCGAGGCGATGACGGCGGCCGCCGTGGCGAGGGCGACGAGCGCGTACGTGGCCGGGCCCTTGGGGACGAGGGAGAAAAACGGGTTCGCGGCGGCCTCGGGGTGCTGGAGGAGGAGCGCGCCCTGGCCGAAGTAGTTCAAGGCCAAGGACGGCATGACCATGCCGTACCAGGCATACGTGATCGGCTTGCGGCCGAAGTGCCCCATGTCCGCGTAGAGCGCCTCGCCGCCGGTCACGCAGAGGACGACGGAGCCGAGGATGACGAACGCGTGCCACTTGTTGGTGAGGAAAAACGTGACCGCGTACGCCGGGTTCATGGCGGCGAGGACGGCGGGGTTCTTGACGACGTAATACGCCCCGAGGCCCCCGAGCGTGAGGAACCAGAGGATCATGATCGGCCCGAAGACCCTGCCGATCCCGGCGGTCCCGCGCTTCTGGACCCAGAAGAGGCCGAGCAAGATGACGACGGAGATCGGCAAGACCGCCGGCTTGAGGGAGCTCGCACCGACGGCGAGGCCCTCGACGGCGCTGAGGACGCTGATGGCCGGGGTGATGACGCCGTCGCCGTAGAGGAGCGAGGCGCCGAAGAGGACGAGGGCGGCGATCCAGCCGATGTGCGTCTTGTTCTTCGGCCGGAGGTTCTCGGGCACGAGCGCGAGGAGCGCCATGGTGCCGCCTTCGCCTTCGTTGTCCGCTCGGAGGACGAAGGTGAGGTATTTCACGGCGACGACCATGGAGAGGGACCAGAACATGAGGGAGAGGAGGCCGAGGACGTTCTCCGGGCTGGCCTGGACCCCATGGGGCGCGGTGACGCACTCCTTGACGGCGTAGAGGGGGCTCGTGCCAATGTCGCCAAAGACGACGCCGAGGGCCGCGAGGACGAGGCCCGGGAGCGCGCCGGGGGCGTGGGCATGGCCGTGGCCGTGGCCGCCGGGGGCGTGTCCGTCGGGGTGGGCGCCGGGGGCGGCTGCGCCGGGGGCCGCGGTTGCGGCGGCGGCGTCGGCGGCGGCGTCGGCGGCGGCCATGGCAGCAGCTTCGGCGTGGACCTGGAAGGCGCCGACGATGCTGGGTTCGTCGGCCATGGCAAGGGGCGGCTCGGAAGCGGCGGGCGAGGCTGCTTTTGGGGCCGGGGTCTGGTCGTCGTTCATCGCGGAGGGCGACGCTACACCCAAGCGGGCGGGGGCGGAAGCGGGAGCGGGGGCGGGCGCGGGGGCGCGTGCGCTCGGACCGATCCGTGACCGTTCGAGGTCATCCGTGTCAGTCCACGATCTCGAACGGCGCCTCCACGAAGCTCCGGTCCCTCCAGACGAACAGCTTGTGCTCGTCGACCACGGGCCCCTCGGCGCCCGCGCGCACGCTCGTCACCAGGAACGCGAGCGGCCACAGCGGCCCCGGACCGAGCCGCGCCGATCCCCCTTCACGCGCCGGCGGATCTCCCCCCGACATGACCGCAGCGTCGGTCGCGCTGAAGTACGCACCGGCATCGAGGTGCGAGTGGTAAATCACCTTCACCGGGCGCCCGGCCCCGCGCCCGCGATGCACCGCATCGTTGAGCTTCTTCTCCTCGAAGGCGAAGAACGTGCGCGCCGTCCGGAAGAACGTCTCCGGGTCGATCTGATGCAGCCTCGCTGCCAAATTCGGCAGGGCCACGATTTCGTCACAAAGCAGCGCGTCACTCGCCGGCCCCACCAGATATCCACAGGCCTCCTCGTCCTTGCCATATCGAGCGCGCGCGTCCGCTTCGAGGGCCCGCATGACCGCGCGCGTCAAACGCAGACCGCCGTGCATCCACGGCGCGTCGAAGCTCGTCCACATCGCTCCTACCTCGTCTCTCCGTCACCTACCTCGCCGACCCTGCTGAATGCGGCGCCCGGCTGATGTAGGCTGCGCCCATGGACATCAGCCAGGAGGCGATCGACCTCATTATCGCCTGGGAAGTGGCAGGAGGCGAGCGCGAGCTCGCGCGGTCCCTGTACGACCGCAGGTACACGCACCCGCACTGGCCGGGAAACGAAGCCTCGGGCCTCACGATCGGCATCGGCTACGATCTCCGCCACCAGACGAACAACTTCGAAGGCGACTGGAAGATGCGGCTCTCCGCCCTGCCGGTGCCCGATGCGTACGATCGCCTCCGCGCCTATCTCGGCGTGGGCGGGTCCAGGGCCGCGGAGAGGGCCACGCGCGACATCTCGATCCCCTGGGACGATGCCATGATCGTTTTCCGCATCCGGCGCCTGCCGTCGTACATCGACCTCGCCAAGAGCGCCTTCCCGGGCGTCGATACCCTGGGGCCCCACGCCTGGGGCGCGCTCACGTCCCTCGTCTACAACTGCGGCACGAAGACGAAAGACAAACCCCTCAAGAAAAAGGCCTACGACTCCATCCGCGCGGCCATCGCCGGAAACCGCATCCGCGGCGTCGCCGATGGCATTCGCGAGATGAAGGCTTTCCACACCGCGGCGACGCCGGAAGTCGCCCGCGGGCTCCACCGGCGCCGTGACGCCGAGGCCGCGCTCGTCATGAGGACGTGGATCCTCGAGGCGGGCGAGGTTGTAAAACCCAACCTGTCCGTAGCTTGAGCTGGAGACACCGATGAGCACCACGAATCACGCCACCATCGAGATCGCGAGCGGCGACTTCCTCGACGTCCGCACCTTCGCCATCAAGCAGGGCATCAACCAGCTCTTCCACATCGACGTCCGCGCCGTCTCGAGGAGCCTCGACATCGACTTCGACGAGGTCATCGGCAAGCCCGCGAGCTTCCGCCTGCGCACCTCCCAGGCCTCGCCCACCTGGCAGAGCATCTGCTCGCAGATCGAGCAGGTGCGCGCGGATGCCCAGGGGCTCGCCACCTACACGCTCACGCTCCAGCCGCGCGCCTGGCTCATGACCCAGCGCAAGAACTACCGCATCTTCCAGTTCGAGACCGAGCTCGACATCGTGAAGAAGATGCTCGGCGAATGGGGCATCGAGTTCGAGGAGCGCCTCGACCCGGCCAACTACAAGCCGCGCAAGTACCGCTGCCAGTACGCCGAGACCGACTTCGCCTTCCTCAGCCGCATGCTCGAGGACGCCGGCGCCTCCTACTACTTCGAGCAAAGAGACGACAAGACCGTCCTCATCCTCGATGACGCCCCGCACGCGCGCGAGCTCCAAAAGCCCGGGCTGCGCTTCCATGACGAGCCCAACACCACGCTCGACGAGGCGTTCGTCACGCGCGTCGCCATCCGCCAGCGCGTGCGGCCGGGCAAGGTGACCATCGGCGACCTCGATTATCGCAAGCCGAGCACCAACCAGCCCAGCCTCGCCGCCACCGGCGGCCTCCCCCAGGAGCAAGCGCTCGAGCAGTTCCACTACGAGCCGGGCGCCTTCCTCTTCAAGCAGAGCGGCGGCGGCGGCAGCACGCCGACGGCCGATGATCGCGGCAGCTCGCGCACCGACGAGCAGCTCGGCAACGTCAAGACGCAGAATCGCCTGCACGGCAAGCGGGGCTCGGCCAAGCGCATCAGCTTCGAATCGAACGCCCTCGACCTCGTCCCCGGCGTCATCGCCAGCGTCAGCAACCACCCCCACCGCACGCTCGGCGCGGACCGTTCACTCCTCGTCACCGAGGCCCTGATCGAGGGCGATCACGACGGCGATTGGCGCGTGCACGCCGAGGTCGTCCCGACCGACATCCCCTACAAGCCGGACACCAAGACCGCGCGGCCGAAGGTCACCGGCCTCGAGAGCGCGTCCGTCGTGGGCCCCTCCGGCGAGGAGATCCACACGGACGAGTACGGCCGCGTCCGCCTGCAGTTCCACTGGGATCGTGAGGGCAAGCGCGACGAGACGAGCTCGTGCTGGGTCCCCACGAGCCAGCCCTGGGCCGGCGCCGGGTTCGGCGGCGTGAACCTCCCGCGGATTGGCCAGGAGGTGCTCGTGGAGTTTTTGGGCGGCGATCCGGATCGCCCCGTCGTCGTGGGCCGCGTCTTCACCGAGACGCAGCCGCCGCCGTACAAGCTGCCCGACTTCAAAAAGGTGAGCGGCCTGCGCTCGGAGTCGAGCCCGCGCCTGGTCACCGGCGCGGCCGACGGCAGCAGCACCGGCCTGTCATCGATGGGAGGTCTCCTCGGCGGGCAGGCTTCGACGCTCGGCAGCGGGGGCATCGCCGAGACCCTCAACCACCCCTTCTTCCAGGCGAAATCACCCGACCAGCAGACGCACTCCTTCGCCGGGAACGAGGTCAGCCTCTTCGACCAGCCCGGCAAGCAGCAGATGTACCTCCAGGCCGAGCGCGACATGAACGTCGTCGTCAAGAACACCCAGACGGCCGTGGTCAGCAATGCGCGGAGCACCCGGGTCGGCACCGACGACGTGCTCGGGGTGAATCACAAGCAGCTCAACGTCATCGGCAACAACCAGACGACGAGCGTCGGCGGCGATCGTTATATGAGCGTGGTGGGAACCCAGACCCACGACGTCACGGGCGACATCATCGACTGCGGGCAGAAGGATCGGGTCTACGACACCACCAACACCTTCGCGTCCGCCGCCAAAGTCCACCACCTCATCAGCGAGGAAAAAATCATCCTCCAGGTCGGCAGCTCGACGATCGTGATGCAGCCGAATTTCATCGTGATCCAGGCGGATGACGTGTTCATCAACCCCGGCGCGGAAGAGACGCAGAAGGCCGCGAACGGCGAGCGCCCGGAGAAACCCGAGGAGAAAGAGGCGCGCGAGCAGAAAGCGAAGGACGCCGCCCTCGAAAAAGAGCGGGCGCGCACCGCGTGGGAAAGGATGAACAACGACTACAAGAAAATGCCTGAGTCCCACCGCGAGCGCATGAGCGAAGAACGAACGGCCGAGTACATGAAGCGGCGCTGGCAGACGCACTACCAGTCGCAGGGCGGCTACCTCGGGAATGGCAACGGCGACCGGATCTACAACGGCATCCAGTCGGGCGATTACAAGCTCGATTGAGAGAAGCGGCGCGCGGCGCCGGGGGTGAACCCCCGGCGCTACGGCGCGAGGCTCGGCAGGTCTTTGACGAAGTGCCAGTCCTGGAAGTGGCCTTCGGGGATCGCGCCCACGAAGTCGGCCGCATCGATCCCCCAGAGGAGGGCCTCGACCCGGTTCGTCGGCGCGCCTGCGACCAGGCCCGCGGCGTCGACCGTCTTCTGCACGACCTGAAGCGCGATGGGCGCTTTCTCCTCGGGGCGCTTGCTCTGATTGGTGGGCTCGCCGCCGTAGAAGATGTGCGGCGCGCCGTCGATGATGAGGCCGTTGCACTTCGTGAAGTCGGTCCTGCGGCTCGCGGGCATGCTCTCGATGAAGACGCAGTTGCTGCCCGTCACCGGCGACTCGTCGTGCTCATCGGTGCGCGTCTGGGGGCTTACGTTGGCGGCGCGGTTCTTCGCCTCTTCGAGGAAGACGTGCTCGACGCCTTTGACGATCTTCTCGGACGCGTCCCTCGGGTTGACGTACTTGTCGATCAAGTTGCCGACGGACTGCGTGGTGCCCGCGACGGTCGCGGCCACCGCGAAGACGGCGAGCGACGCGCCTCCCGTGAACACGATGAGCGCCCCGAGGGCGATCCCTCCGGCCGTGTAAGCGATCTGGATGTTGAAGCTCTTGTGGTCGACGGAGGACGTGACGCGCGCGGCTTGCTCGACAGACATGACAAACCCTCCTACGACGAACGCCGGACCATCAGCGATCGGCAGAACTCGCCGGCGAACGCCTCGATGTGCTCGCGGAACGAGGGCCGCCCCGAGAACGTCGCGACCAGGGTGCGATCGGCGAGCTCGATGAAGAGCTGCACCTGGAAGATGACCTCCTGGTCCTTCTTCCAGCGGATGGCCGCCACGTGATGGCGCACGGGCAGCTCGAGCACGGGCGGCTCGTCCACGTGGAGCATGGGCAAGCGCTTCTGATACTCGGACATCGCGATCTCGAAGAGCTTGTCGACCGTCGGGCGATCTGGGCTGAGATCGCGCTGCACGACGAGCCCGACGCGGCTGCCGTCCTCGGTCTGCCATTCGAGCGTGTGGATCGTCCTGTCGATGTAGCCCGCGGGCACGGCCACCTCGACGTCATCCATGTAATAGGTCGTCGTGTTCATTGCGGAGCTCCGAGCCGCACGAGGTTCCGGTGTGCTGCCATGGCCACGATCTCCTCGGCGCACGTCGAAACGATCCACTGGTTCGTCGGCGCGAACGACTGGAGGATCTCGAGCTGCCGACGCGCCTCCGCCCCGCTGAGGTAGAGCTCCGGCGTATCAAAGAGCACCACCGAGTGGTGCACCCCCACGAGCGCCATCGACGCCGCGATCATGAACGCCTGTTTCTCCGACATCGACAGCCGCGACAGCGGCCTCGGCGAGCCGCCCCCCGCGCTCACCACCTCGAGGTCTCCCGCGCTTCCCACCCCTGAAAGCCGGAGGTGCGGGCAGAGCTCTGCGAACAGCGCCCCGAGCGTATCGGTCCGCGCGGCGTCCGCGCGCCTGAGGATCATGCCCTCGGCGAGCTTCATGAGCCCCGCGTATTTGTCCGGCCCCCGCGTGAGCCGCTTGCGGCGCTGGTCGCCCACCGGATCGCCCACCGTCGTCGCATACGACGGAAGCCCGCGATCCGCGGGGATATAGTCCATCTTGCCGTGCTGCCGATCGTGGTCGTATCGCTCGAGCAGCACGCCGATCGCCGGATCGGGCGCGAGCTCGACCGTGCCCGAGCGCGCGTAGATGGACTCGGTCGAAAGGAGCGGCTTCGTGACGCCGACGAACTTCTGCTCGTCCTCCGACATCCACCACTGCATCGAGATCTTCGCGGCCGTGCCCGCCGGCCCGAGCACATCATCGAGCCGCGGCCGCGGCCCGTACGCCGCCACGCGCTCCTTGCCTGCGATGATCATCTCGAGCAGACGCGTCTTGCCGCCGCCCGGCGGCCCCGTCACGACGATCAGATCGGCCGGAACGCCGCCGTCGCGCGCGAAATCCAGCGAGCCGTCCGCAAGCCCCGCGAAACCCTTCCACGCCACGCTGGCGATTCTCATCGCACTCCTACCTCCGCAGACGGCTCTGGCCCCATCCGTCGCGGCCAGAGTAGAGAACTGCGGTCGATGGAGGAAGCCTTTGCGTGCGGCCCCGCCGGGTGTCCTCCTCATCCCGTCGCGGGCGCGGCTCGAGCCGCGGTCGTACACGAACTCCGTTGACCCGCGGAGGGATCTGTGCTGCCCACCCGCGAGCCCCAGGAACCCGGGGGAGGAAGCCCCTGCCCTACCCCTCCACGCGACCGTGCAGCACGCGACCGAGCGCCAGGGCGACGAGGGCCTCGGGTTGCGTCTCCGCGACGTCCTCGCGGAGCCTCGCCTCGGCGAGCACCACCACCGGATACGAAGGCAGGAGCGGCAAGGACGTCGCGACCGCGTCGGAGAGATACACGAGCATCACGTCGCCGCCGCGCGCGAGCGTGAGATCGGCGCGGATCCGCGTCGCGCCGAGGAGCATGCGGCGCTTGTATTTGCGTCCTTCGAGCAGGATCCGCTCCACCTCGGAGGCCACGTAGCGCGACGGGAGCGAGAGCGACGTGGACGCGGCCTCGATCTGCCGGCCGAGGGCGAGCACGGTGTCGGGCCGCGGCGGGACGGGCGCGGCGATCGCCTCCTGCGCGACGGCGATCGCCGCGAGCACGCGCTTGTCTCCCCCCGCGACCGTCTGCGCGACGCTGACCGCCGCGCGCAGCGCCTCGAGCTCGTCGAAGACGGGCTTGAGGTCGCCCGCGACGGCGAGGAGCGGCGGGTGCCAGTTGCTCTGGTCCTCGAGGCTCTCGGCGAGCGCGCGCCGGATCTCGGCTGCGTCCGCCGAGCGTGTGCACGAGAGGACCCGGGCCACGTCGGCGCGCTCCTGCTCTTCCTGCGAGAGCTTGCCGTGCGACACATCGGCGGGCTGCACGGGGCGCGGGCCCGCGAAGATCGGCGCGAAGCGCTTCTGCAGGCGGAGCCGGGGCAAGACCTTCGGATCGAAGTCGAGGACGTCGACGACGGCGAGCCTCTGCACCGGGGCGCTCGCCGGGCGGATCACGCGCGCCCCCGATCTCGATGCGTCCCCGCGACGCTCTTCCCGCGCGGCCGCGTCGGAGGCGGCCTTCACGCTCATGAACCCGAGGGAAGCGGCGCTCGTGCTCTCGGCCTGGGCCGCGTCGGTCTTCGGGGCCTCCGGGGCTTCGAGGCTCCGCGCGTCAGGCTTCGCCCCGCTGAAGGCGCTCTCGAAGGTCGTCGGGGCGTTTTTCGGGGGGGAGCGGCCGGGCGACGGCGACGGCGCGGGAGACAACGGCATCGGCGCGGGCGAGAGCGGCAGCGGCGCGGGCGGCGCCGGCATTCCCGGCAGCGGCGGCGCCGGCATTCCCGGCAGCGGCGGCGGCGCGGGGACCGCGGCGATACGCGAGGGCGGAACGGACGCGGGCGGGGCGACGGGGGTGAAGGGCAAGGCCTGTGGCATCCCCTCGGGTCGGGACGGAGGCGGCGGCTGGGGCAAGCTCTGCGAAAGCGGAGGGTACGAGCCGCGGGAGCTCGGCGCGCCCGAGGGCGCATCGGCCTCGCGAAAGGGCATGACGCCGTCGCGGTGGCTCGGGCGTGGCGGCTGCGCCGGGGTCGTGCCCCGGAAGGGCAGCCCGTCGTGCCGCCGGGCGGGCACCGTAAACGGCATCGTGTGCTCCTCCTCGTCGATGCGCCTGTCCTCGGGCGGCTCCGGCCGCGCCTGCGGGGCGACGGGCGCCTCGTCCGGCGAGACCCGCGCGCCCATCGGCGCGCCGACGACGGTCACCTGGACGTCGCCCCCCGCGGGGAGCGGGATCTGCGCGCGGAAGGTGAGCGTGCAGAGGCCGCGATCGGTGTCGATGCAGAGCAGGTCTCCCTGGAGCCGGATGGGTTCGCCGCGGCTGCCCGCGACGACCGCGTAGGGCGTGAGGCCGGACAGGGTCATGCGCAGGCGCGGGTGCTTCGCGTGCAGGTTCTCCGCGAGGATCGTCTCGTTCGGTTCGAGGGGGCGGTCGAGCCGCTGATCCTCCGGCGCCACCAGGAAATACTGCCTCGGCAAGGTCTTGGGCAACGCGAACGCGTCCGAGCGGCCGAGCCAGGTGCGCTCGCGCTCGCCGAGGAGCCCCGCGCGCACGGGCCACACGGCCGCGATGGGGCCGAAGCCGGCGCGCGGGATGTATTCGTGCAGCGAGGTGATCTCGTGGAGGTGAGGCAAGAGCTGGGGCACCGGGACGGGGCCGAGGAGCGCGCTGCGCGAGAGGTCGATCCCGGCGGGGTTGTCCGTGCCGGGGCCGCCGGCGGCGTATTCGTAGCGGAGGGAGAAGCGGGTCTGGAGGGGCGCATCCTCCACGCTCCCGTCGGCGCGAAAGCGGCGCGGGCCCCAGGCTTCGACGGTCTTGTCGACCGAGCCGACCACGATACGCGCCGCGATCGAGCGCGCTGGCCGCCCCTCGGGGGCGTAGGCGGAGCCGACGAGGAGGACCTCGGCCCTCGGCTTGAACGGGGCGAAGTCGCTCGGCGCGTGGACGCTCCGGGCGGGATCGTCGTCCCAATGCCCATCTTCTGCCTGGAGCGGCAGGGGGACATCGAGCGGCGCGGCATCTCCCGGCGCGAACGTGTAGGTGGCCTTCGCGATGACGGTGACGACGAGCGAACCTCGCTCGTCGCGCCAAAGACGCGAGCCCACGTCGAAGGGGCCCCGCGCGAGCACGCGGACCGTGGCGTGCCGGGCTTGCGTGTTCACGCCGGGCTCTCCGCGCGAGCGTCGTAGGCTGCCCGAGGGAGGATCGGTGCGGGGGCGGCGTACATGAGAGGCGGATCTACCACGAACCGGCGGCGGCTGAAAGCCGCGCTCGCGGCAGTCCCCGGCCGTTGCAGCCGTACCTCGATGCAATGAGCGATGGGGGGCTGCTGTTTCGCATGGCACGGCGCCGGCAAAGGTGCGGAGCGTGGGACCCGCCGGCGCCGCGCACTCCTCTCACGAAGGTCATCGTTATGAGCGTCACGGGCCGGAGGAGACCGTCCTCTACCGCGTCGTGGCCGAGCACTGGCCATCCTTTCGTGAGCGAGTGGAGGCCATCGGCCCGTTCCCGCGGTTCGTCATGCGGCCGATCCGGCAATGGGTGTGCTCGCTACCGTGGGGGCTGCGGGGGCTCGTTGGATATGCATTCGTGGAGAAGCTCCTGCGTTCGCTGCGGCGGACGGCGGCGGAGCCGAAGTTTCTGCGGCAGGCCGAGTCGGGGGAAGAGGGGGCTCCCCTCCCCAGCGTATCCCGTTGGCTCTTGCTCGTCCATTGACGCTGAACGCGCGGCCCGACGAGCATCCGGCCCTCGTCGGCTCCCGCATTCGCACCGACGGAGAGCAGCTCTATGTCCAGACGAATTCCGGCGACCTTCTGGCCGCCAAGGTCGATGGCTCGAGCACGAGCCTTGTCCTGGATGACAGCAAGCTCGGCTTCTTCACCGTGAATGGAGCTGAAGTCTATGCCAAGACCGGCGCGGGGATCGTCAAGGTCGCGACCTCCGGAGGCACGCCGGCCACGGTCGTCGCCGGCGCCAACGCGGCAGCCATCGCCGTCGGAGAGAAGGACGTCGTCTGGTTCGACAACGACAAGAACCAGCTCCTCCGCGCCCCCAAATGAGCCCGGTGCGCTGACACGAAGCGGCGAGGTGCTCCAAAATGGAGCACTGGCTGCTCCAAAATGGAGCGGGAACGCCCCAAAGACAGGTCCGGTCGGCCGGGATCGGTCCTGGGGAGGCCCCAAAGACAGGTCCGGTCGGTCGGGATCGGTCCTGGGGAGGCCCCATCACGAGGTCCGGTCGGCCGGGAAGGTCTTTGGGGAGGCCCCAAAGCCAGGTCCGGGCGGCCGGGAGGGTCTTTGGGGAGGCCCCATCACGAGGTCCGGGCGGCCGGGAGGGTCTTTGGGGAGGCCCCAAAGCCAGGTCCAGGCGGCCGGGATGCGTCATGGGGAGGCCCCATCACGAGGTCCGGGCGGCCGGTGGTGTCCTAATTAGGACAGACGGCGCCCAAACTAGGACACTCGGATCCCCCTCGTAGGGCACCCGGGACAAACCTACGATCGAGCGCCACTGAACGAACGCCGCGGACAAGATTCGTCCCCCCGCCGAACGGAGCGCTTGACCTTCGTTTCAAGCCAATCCCGACACACGACGTACCACGACAAACGGTCATTCCCTGTCCTAGCTCCGCGGGAAAACCCAGGAAACCACGGCGTTTCGTGGTAGTTTGGTCCCATCACTTGGATCGCTCCGAAGGGTCGAGCGCCGCGAAAGCGGTCCGACGCCGGAGCGCGAGCGAGGGGACCGTGGCGAACTTCCTGGCCGAAGAGAAGCGTCTTCGCGTGCTTGCGGCGCTTTGCGATGGGAACAGCATCCGCGCGGTCGAGCGGATGACCGACGTCCACCGCGACACGATCATGCGTCTCGGCCTGTCCTACGGGGAAGGCGCGCAGAACCTCCACAACCGCCTCGCCCGCGGGCTTTCGTGTTCTCTCGTACAGATGGACGAAGTGTGGAGTTTCGTACAGAAAAAGCAAGCCCGCGTAACTGTTGACGATTCTCCTGACGTGGGCGAGGCGTACACGTTCACGGCCATGGACGCGTCGAGCCGGTTCGTCATCGCCTGGCATGTGGGGAAGCGCGACCAGGCATCGACCAACGTCTTCATGGCCGATCTCCGCGCCCGGCTCGTCGTGATGCCCGCGATGACCTCGGACGGGTTCGCGCCGTACATCACCGCGGTGGGCGCGTCCTTCGGTCCGGGCGTGGACTTCGCGCAGACGGTCAAAAACTACACGAAGCGCGGGCGGCGCGAGGGACCGGCGGATCATCGCTACGAGCCGCCCCGTGACCCGTTCATCACGAAGCGCGCGGTCTACGGCGCGCCCGACCTCGACAAGGCGAGCACGGCGTACGTGGAGCGGAACAACGCCACGATGCGGCACCACGTCGGGCGCATGCGGCGGCTCTGCTACGCGTTCTCGAAGAAGCTCGCGAACCACCGGGCGGCCGTCGCCCTGGCATACTTTCATTACAACTTCTGCCACGTGGTCTCCACGCTGCGGGTTACGCCCGCCATGGCCGCTGGGTTGGCAGACCATGTGTGGAGCCTTGCAGAGCTAGAGGCGGCTCTTCTGACGGCGGGCCCGTGCGAGCCCCCGGCGAAGCAGGACCTTGCCCCGCGCGTGCCTGCGACGACGCACCGCGAACTTCCCGCCGGGAAGGGCTTTTTGCGGGTCGTGGAGGGCGGCAAGGCCAAGCCGAGCGAGGCGGCGAAGCCTCCCCCGCCGCCTCCCGTTCCCGTGCGGTATCCTACGCCGCACGTGGAGAACTACGAGGAACGATGGGAGCAGATGGATCTGCTTCTTTGGCGGAAGAAAGAGCGGCAATTAGCGCTCTTCGACGATCCTGACGACGATACGAATCTGCCGTAACCAACGAGGTACAATGGTTAAGCGTTTCACGCTTCTACGAATTGCCGCGCTTCAACGCCGCGGTTACGAGGCATTTGCGGATTTCATGGCCCATCTTCTCGATGACATCGAGAAGCGGCGTATCCTTCGACGGATGTGAAGTCTCCACGACGACATCGTTGCTGTACATCAACACAGCACGAAATCCACCTTGATATTCGGGTATCACGGCGATGCTCGTCACCACGTCGAGATTCTCGCAAGAGAATTGCACGTCTGCACGAACGCCCTTGCTATTACTAGCACTCGGCGAGTGCGTTATTTTGACGATGCCCCACTGATCACGCGGCCATCGTGACTGCGCGACGATCCCACCGACCAACTCGATCCACTTCTCAAGTGCGAATTCGCCAGCGAACGCCGGTAGGTTCAACGCTGTTGCTAACTTTACCCTGATTGCGGTCATTTCGTACGGGGTGATCACGTCGCTCGACATGCGACGCAAGCTACAGAGCGTTCTCCGTACCGCGCAATCCGGAGCGTATGCGCCGGGCGCGTGCGTTCACGCGTGACGTGCTGACAGGTGCGGGACGCGCCGGTTTTCACGGCGTAGGCGGGGGATCTGAACGGACGGGCAGAAACTACGGCACGGGCGCGGCATCGATCCGGGCCTCTAGCTCCCGGATGTTGCGGAGGATACGGCTGCGCGCTCTAGCCCTTTGGCGCCTTGATCTGCTTCTTCACCTGCGTCGCGACCTGATCGATCTTGATCTGCGCGGCCGGGAGCAGCTCCGGCGGTGTGTTCCCGGCTTCCTTGATCACGCTTCGAACGCTTGCGCCAACGCGCCGGTGCGTTTCCGTCGCGGCCGTCTCGCTCTTGCCGATCTGGCGCCTGAGAGCGGCCGCGGTCTGCGTGATGCGGAAAAGATTCGCGGCGAGTTCCTCGCTGCCCGCGTGATCGAGGAGCACTGCCTTCGGCGGGAGGCCCTTCATCGCCTTCACCGTCGCCTGATTCCGGCCGCCGTAGAGCGCGGCAAGGCCGACGCCGTTGAACCTCTCGAAGTCCTCCACACCGCGGTCTTGGGCGACGCCGTTGAGGATGCGGTTCTCGTTCGTGACGTCGAACCGCGTGCGCAGGCGCTTCTCGTTCTCGAGCCGTTGCTTGTCGGTCTGGAGCGCGAAGTAGGACTGCGCGACCGCGACCTTCACCTTCGACGGATCCGCGTTGATCGTCACGAGGAGGCATGCGTACTTGGTCATGAAGACCTCGCCAGGCGCGTCGAAAAGATCGCCCGCGACGAAGTGTTCCTTGACCGGAAGGCCGGCCTTCTCGGCACTGATCTTGGCGCGGTTGACGGCTGGGTCGATCTTCTCGGTGGGGGCGTACCCGAGGCAGTCCTTCAGGCGAGAGAGCGGCCAAACGGGCTCGTCACCGTACGGCGTCGACGCCTCTTGGAGCGGTCTGAAATCCGCGTCCCTTTCGACGATCATGGCTACCACCTCCGCGAGCTTATTCCCGTCTGCCATTGCGTCCACCTCCAACAAATGAGGGGCGCAGGCTACAGGAGAGTGACCTTCGTGGGAAGTCATCGCTCTCGCTTCCAAGAATAGCTCATCCGCCCGGGCAAAGGACGAGAAAGCGGCGCTGGTAGGACAATAATCGTCCATGCTCCACCGCCGCGGTCGCCTGCTCCTGTGGGGCGGGATGGGGGGAGCTACGGGGCGGGCGGGTCGGCGACGTCGAGTCGAGCTTCCAGCGTGCGAATCTGCCGCAGCATGTCCTTGCGGAGAGCGAGGCGAGCGCGCTGGCGCTGCGACGGGCGCGCGGTCGCATCCTCGATGCCGGCGCGGAGAGCGGTCACGAGCGGCCGAAGCGCGCCCGCGTAGGCCGCCAGTGCGGCCGGGTCGGTGGTCTCGACGGGCGCCTGAAGGCGAGCCCGATCCCGAACACGCGACCGGCTCACGCCGCCCTCCCGATGACGGGCGTCGTCACGACGAGCTTGCCGCCGAGAAGGACCTCGACGGGGACGCCCGCAACGGCGGCGAGGCGGATGGCGAAGGTCCCCGTGGGCGGGGTGCCCTTCGGGTTCGCGATGCGGCGGACGGTGTTCGCGGGCATGTTGAGCCTCGCGGCGAGAGCGTTGAAGCTGCCGAACGCGCGGCGGAGCTTGCGCACCGCGATGCGCACGGCCTTGGCTTCATCGTCGGAGAGCATGAGCGCGCCCGACTTACGACGGCGCGGCGTCTCGGAGGGATCGGGCGGACAGGGCGGATCGTTCTCTTGGCCGTACGAGCCGGGCCAGTCTAGATCGTGCATGGGCGTGACCTCGCGGTAGCGTGGTTGCGTCAAGTCGCCCCGCCGGGTTTCCAGACCCTTCGGGGCGGCGCCTTTTCAGGCCCGGCAAACCTACGACATCACGATCGATTCCGCGTCGAATTAGGACAGTTTCCCCCTAATTAGGACACTACCGGGCGGCCGGGATGCGTCATGGGGAGGCCCCAAAGGGAACGGTCGGCGGCCGGTAGTGTCCTAATGGGGGCGAAAGTGTCCTAACGGCGATCGGCGGGTTGATTTCGCGGCTAGGGTTGTCGGGCCTGAAAAGGCGCCGCCCCGGAAGGTCTGCAAACCCCCGGGGCGACTTGACGCAACCCCGCTTGCACGAGGACACGCCCATGCATGATCTAGACTGGCCCGGCTCGTACGGCCAAGAGAACGATCCGCCCTGCCCGCCCGATCCCCCCGTCGCGCCCGAGGAGAGGCGCCGCCGCAAGTCGGGCGCGCTCATGCTCTCCGAGGACGAAGCGCGCCACGTGCGCGTCGCGGTGCGCAAGCTGCGCCGCGCGTTCGGTAGCTTCAACGCGCTTGCCGCGCGGCTCGACATGCCCGCGAACACCGTTCGGCGGATCGCGAATCCGAAGGGCACGCCCCCGACGGGCACGTTCGCCATCCGCCTCGCCGCCGTTGCGGGCGTCGCGGTCGAGGTCCTTCTCGGCGGTAAGCTCGTCGTGACGACGCCCGTCATCGGGAGGGCAGCATGAGCCGGTCGCGCGTGAGGGGGCGCGAGCGCATCCGCGCCGCCGTTCAGACCACCGATCCGGCCGCGCTGGCGGCCTACGCGGGCGCGCTGCGGCCCGTCGTCACGAGCCTCCGGACGCTCGTCGAAGATGCGACCGCGGAGCCCAGCAAGCGCGTGCACGCCCGTGCCTTCCTGCGCCGCGAGATCTTGAAGGGGATCCGCGAGCTAGAGGCCAGGATCGACGCCGCCGCGCCCGCCGAGTAAACCGTCGTCCCACCCGCGGGCCCAAGACCGACTGCCCCCGCGCGAGCCTCGCAGTCAACATCCAGCAGACTGTGCAAACGTTTCAAACGTTAGAAACGTTCTCGTCCGATGCACAGTAGGCAAAACTACATACGCCCTGGACATCACTCGGCAGTGATTTTTTCTCTTGCGTGGCGACAGGCCCTCGACTAGACATCGGGGCTGTGAGGACCTCGGCTGGACAGACGGCGGACGACGGGGACGTAGTTGCCCGAGCCCATGCCTACCTGCGTCAACGAGAGGACATCCGTGACGCGCTGCAAGAGGAACGGGAACGGGTAGAGAAACGTTTGGAGCAGATCGATGAGGCGCTAGCCGCTCTTGGCTTTCCCAGGACGGATGACGCCGAAGACGAGGATGCGTCAGCGTCGAGTGAGGGTCCGGATTCCGATTCTTTTGCCGCCGACCTCGTGAAGAAACCTGTGCCGCAGCTGATCCGCACGATCCTGCGGCGCTATCCCAATGGGCTCACGGCAGCGCAGATCAACGAGAAGGCGACAAGCTTCGGTCGGCCGTTGGACGCGAACGAACTTCACCCGACACTCTACCGACTGACGAGGGGTGGTGAATTCGTCGCCACTGGCCCGCGGGGTGATCGTACCTACCGTTTCGCGGCCTTCGTCCAACAGGACGACGAGGAAGAAGCCGACGAGGACGAGGAGCCGGAGACCGACGAAGAGGAGTAAAACTACGGCGCCACCCATCGGGAAACCGAGGGTGGCGCGCCGGGCCGGGACTGGCAACCGTCGACTGCTGAGGGCCACCCTACACCCGCGGAAGTCTGGGTCCAAACCAGAGGGACGCGAGAGTAGGTCACAGCAGAAGATGGGACTAGGCTTCCAAAACCTAGTTGCCAGTTCTGGCCCCCTTTTGTTACCACCCGACCTATCATAAGTCAACCTGAACAAGCGTTTGTGGGCGCGCGCTAGTCGTCACGCGGCGCGGTCTATGATGTCGGCTCTGAGAACGATGGTTGACCCTTCGGGCGCCAAGCGAGCAGGTTTCCCTGCCCGTTCTTATCGAATAGAGGTTCCGCGGTTTCCGCCGCAATGCCCGCCGCAACCGGAGCGGGCGGGGGAGCCACGGGCGTAGGCGCCGACGGGGCGCTCTTGCCCCCGCTCACGACCCGCAGGAAACCACGCCCGTTCGGCAACTCCCGCGCCGTGGTCTCAGGCACGCGCGGCGCAAGGGGTTGCTTCGCGGGCGCCTCGCACTGCCCGGACGTCATGAGCACGGCGTCAAGCTCTGCCAGACTCCACACGGAATCCGCGATCCCAAGCTGCATCGCGGGAGTCACGCGGAGCGTCTTCACGACGTGGCAGAAGTTGTAGTGCACGTACCCCAGGGCGACGGCAGCACGATGGCTCTGGAGGCGCTTGCTGAACGCCTGGCAGAGCCGACGCATGCGGCCGACGTGATGCCGCATCGTCCCGTTCTGCCGCTCGATGTAGGCCGTGCTCGCCGCCTCTAGGTTCGGGGCCCCGAAGATGGTCTTCTTGGTGATGAACGGGTCGCGCGGCGGCTCGTAGCGGTGGTCGTCATCGCGCCGCCCGCGCTTGTTCCCGTAGTTCTTCACCGTCATGGCGTAGTCGATGCCCGGACCGAACGCGGAGCCGATCGCACCCACGTACGGCGCGAACCCGTCCGACGTCATGGCGGGCATGACGACGAGCCGCGCGCGGACGTCGTTCATGAAGGCGCGGGCGCTCTCTTCGTTGCGCTTCCCCACGTACCAGCCGATCACGAAGCGGCTTGTCGCGTCCAGGGCCGTGAACGTGTACGCCTCGCCGACGTCGGGCCCGTCCTCCTCGGTCACGCGCGCCTGCTTCTTCTGAACGAAGCTCCACACCTCGTCCACCTGGATCAGGGAGCACGAAAGGTCACGGGCAACGCGGTTGTGGAGATTCTGCGCGCCCTCTCCCCAGGCGAGGCCGAGACGCATGATCGTGTCGCGGTGCACGCCCGTCATGCGCTCGACCGCGCGAATGCTGTTCCCGTCACAAAGGGCCGCGAGAACGGCAAGCCGCTTCTCGGGCGCAAGAGGCGCTCCCATGGTCCCCTCATCCCGCCCCGGCGTCGCGTCGGCGCGACCCATCGGGGCATCAAGTGATGAGACCAAACTACCACGAATCGCCGCGGTTTCCCGGGTTTTACCGCGGAGCTAGGACACGCTCTGTCCTACCGGCCATGGTTCGTCGCGGTACGTGGTGACGCAGAATCGAGCCAAAACGAAGGTCAAGAGCGGCGTTTCACGATCGGACAATCGCCGTCAGCGTGCGCGCGTTCAGGTGCGAGGGGATGGGAGACGGTCGCCGCGATCGGATGGATCCGAGTGTCCTAGCATCGGGCGCGAGTGTCCTTGCTGGGACACTACCCGGCGGCCCGCAGGGAGTTTGGGGAGGCCCCAAAGCAAACCGACCGGGAAGCGGAAGCGGAAGCGGAAGCGGAAGCGGAAGCGGAAGCGGAAGCGGAAGCGGAGGCGGAAGCGGAGGCGCGGGCGGGAATGGCGGCGCCGGCGGCGCGGGGGGCGCGTCGAGGGCTCGTCCGGCGTGTCCTCCGAGGGGCCTGACGCCTAAAGCCGCCACGCCCTCGCGCGCAAGCCCGTGACATGGCCCCGCCCGGACGCCAGCTATGCCGCTGGGAGGGCGCGCATGGCACGGACACCACTCTTGCGATCGCTGGAGAAGCTGGCCTCGGAGCACCACGCGGCGCGCGCGCGAGGGCTCACCCCCGCCGCGCTGCGCGAGGCGCGCAGGGCTGTTCGCGAAAAGGAGGCCCGCCGGGGAATTTCCCTCGATCGCCGCCGTTTCCTCGGCGCCACGGCCGCGGGGGCCTTGACCCTCGTGTTGCCGCGCGCGCTCCGCGCCGCAGACCCGCCGACCATCGCCATCGTCGGCGCCGGTATCGCCGGCCTGACGTGCGCCCTCGCGCTGCGCGATCGTGGCTTTGCGGCCACGGTGTATGAGGCCTCCGGCCGCATCGGCGGGCGCATGTTCTCCAACACCACCTCCTGGGACGCGGGGCAAGTCAGCGAGTGGTGCGGGGAGCTCATCGATAGCAACCACCGCACCCTGTTCGCCCTCGCGGCGCGATTCGGCCTGACGATGGACAGCCTGGAGGGCGAAACGCCGTCCGGCCTGGAGAATACGTATTTCTTCGACGGTCGTTATTACCCCGCCGCCGACGCCGAGCGCGATTTCGCGCAGGTGTACCCCGCGCTCCTTTCGGATCTGCGCGCCGCGGGCGAGACCACGACCTACGATCACGCGACCCCCGCGGGGCGCGCGCTCGATCAGATGAGCGTATTCGACTGGATCGCCTCCCGGGTCCCGGGCGGGCACGCGTCGCCGCTCGGGAAGCTCCTCGACGTGGCCTATGTCATCGAATGGGGCGCCGATACGCGGGATCAGTCCGCCCTGAACCTCGTCTACCTGCTCGGCCGCCAGCCCGATCCCGACCATTTCTCCATGTTCGGCGAATCCGACGAGGCACATCACCTCAAGGGCGGCAACCAGCAGATCCCCCTCGCCATTGCAAAGGCGCTCGGCCCGGACGTGATCCAGCGCGGGCACCGGCTCCTCCGGCTGCGCGAGAGCCCGGCGGGGCGGCAGATCCTCACCTTTGAGCGAGGGCCGGGCGGGATCGACGTCGTGGCGGATTGGGTCGTCCTCGCCCTCCCGTTTGCCGTGCTCCGCACCTTGGATCTGAGGGACGCCAGTTTCGACGCGCGCAAGCGCCTCGCCATCGAGCAGCTCGGCCGGGCGCACAATGGCAAGCTCCACCTCCAGTTTTCGCGCCGCTACTGGCGCGAGGAGGGCCCCTGGCCGGGCCGGAGTGATGGGTCCACCTATGCCGATACCGGCTACCAGAATACGTGGGAGGTGAGCCGCGCCCAGGCGGGCGAGCCCGGGCTGCTCGTCCTGTACACCGGCGGGGCCGTGACGGACGCGATGTCGACACGAACGCCTTTTGCCACGGTCAAGGACGCGGGCGTCCTCGCGGACGCGCGGGCGGGGCTCGGCTGGCTGGAGAAGGTCTTGCCCGGAGGCACCACGAGCTGGAACGGGCGCGCGACGCAATCGATGCCGCACCTGAACCCGCTTTATGAGGCGTCGTATTCGTATTACCGCGTGGGGCAGCGGGTCCTGTTCGGCGGCCACGAGGCAGCGCGCCAGGGCGGCGTGCTCTTCTGCGGCGAGCACACGTCGCTCGATTTCCAGGGGCACATGGAGGGCGCTGCTTCCCAGGGCGCACGCGCGGCGGAGGAGCTCGCGCGGCTCCTTCTGGGAGCGTGAGGGCGCGGGAGCGGAGCCCGGGGGCTGTTACGGGGGGTAGACGCTCGGGAGGGCCGCCTTGAGGGCGCGGACGTTCCCCGCCGCCTCGTGAAGCGCGATCTTGAGCTTCACCCCCTTCAGCAAATGGTCGATTTTTTCGCGATCCTCCGGGAGGAAACCCCGCGGAAACGCCGTGATCACACCCGATGCCGCAGGGGTCTTTTTGAAGTCCTCGAAGACCTGCGCGGCATTGCCCTGTCCCACATCGCGCATCCGTTCTCCGGCGTCCTTGCGCGTCTGCATCACGGCTTGGTGCATGGCCTTCACGGCCTTGTCCCCCTCCGGGGTCTCCCTCTCCCGTGCGTCGCGCTGGTAGCGCTTCTCCCAGAAATAGGTGAACGCTTGGTTGAAGCGCCCCTTCGCCGTCGGCGGGATCGCGAACTGACGGCGCTCGTAGAGATCGGTGACGCTGGCGAGCTTCTGCATGCGCACGGCCTGACCGTTGTTGACCTCCTCCAGGTAAATGGTGTGCATGCACAAAAGCGGCAGCGGCTCGAGTTGCCCGCTCCGCATGCCGAGATGGACGAGCGTCGTGGACCTGCTGATCCGCTGCAAGGCCGCGTATTGATCCTTGAGGGAGAGGCCCTTGAGCTTCCCCTCCTCGACGAAGCGCAGGTCGTGGTCCATGAGGTCCCGGTGACCCTGCTTGAGCTTGAGATCGCCCGCAATCGCCGTGGCGAACCCGTTCGCCCGCGCAAGCTCCAGGATCTGCTGGGTGCCGGTGTTCCCGAGCAGGTGCTCCGGCTTGCCGGTGTACAGGTTCGTCACCTTGGCCTTGGTCCAGAGGACGAGGACAGGGCGTTGCTCCGAAAGGAGCCCGTGAAGGCCGGCCGGCGTGTCCTCGCGATGGAGCTTGGATTTCACGTGCCCGAGGAACGCGTCCCGGGAGACCAAGGGGTTTTTGTTTTTGTCCCCGAGGATGTCTGCCACCTTCTCCGTGATATGGGCCGCCTTGATCCCGAGCCCTGGGTAACTTGCCAGGTCGCTCTCGTTGTAGACTTTTTGCGCTTCGTCCACCTCGTGCTTGAAGACGGTCACGCCGAGCTCCTGGAGGTACTCGTGCGTGAAATCGCGCTTCGAGGCATTCTCGCGGCTCTGGAGGTACAGGATGGGATAATTGAAGTACGACGCGTAGAGGCCCACGAGGCGAGAGTCGCCGCTCATGAGATCGCTGAGGAGGATGTATTGGCTCCTGCCCATCCGGTCTTGGCCGTTGGTCTTCCGCTGCGCCGCGTGCTCCTCGAACTGTGCTTTGAAGGCTTCTTTCTGCGCCGGGGTGAGCTCGGCCCTCGGCGCCGAGCTGCGGCTCCCCTCCCCGTTGTCCTGCGGTGGCGGCGGTGGCGGCGGCGCCTCGATCGCCTGCACGGCGTCGGTCACGGGCTCCGTCGCGAGGCAGGGGGTCGCGGCGGTGATCGGGGACCGGGCCCGCGGGCTGCTCTCCGCGGCCGTCGCCACGTCCTCGGCGAGGACGCTGGCTTCGGTGGGCTCGGCATGCGAGGGCACGCTCTGCGGCTCCGGGTCCCGGCCGAAGAAGATTCGCCACACCCCCACGAAACAGCCACAGCAGCCGGACGTGGCGTCGCTCGGGGACGCCTGCTCCGGGGCTTGCGGAGCGCGGGTGTCCACGGGCGGCAGCAGGGGGCGGCGCTCCGGATCCATTGCATCGAGCGCTGCCATGGTTTCATTCTGCGACCCAGGCATCGGTCCTCCTTCGCCGCGGCGGGCGGTCTCGTCGGGCCAATCACGTCAAGAGGAGCGTGAAGATGTGGTTGAGCTTGGTCCCATTGTTGATGTCGGAGCGCACGAGCGCCCGACGGATTGCGGCATACCGCGGGGCTTCGTCGAAATCGGGGCCGAGGACCAGCATCAAGTAGAGGAACTGCGCGACCTCCGCTCCGAGGACGAGGCCATAACCGCGCGCCCGCTCGGCGCCGGAGAGGACGAGCGCCGCGAGCTCGTCGTCGGTGAACCGGGCCGTCTTTTTCGGGAGTTGCTCCCGCAGGTGCTCGACCATGGAGACCGCATAGTCGCGGAGGGCGTGCCGATCGAAATCGGTGATCTGCGCGGCGGAGATGCGCATCGGGTACCTCTCTCCTTCGCAGTATGGCCGCGCGGGGCGGCTCGGCCATGCAATCCCCAACGGATCTCGCGGCCGGGGCCCATGACGTATCCGTCTCGGGCGTCGGCGGCCTGTCGACGATGCGTCCACAACCGAAGCGGGGCGTGAACGCCCCGTCGACAGATCTGGGTCGGCGGTGGCGTTGGAGGGCGGTGGATCGGGGAGCCTCCGGCTGGCACGAGGGCTGCTTGGGCGGCGCGTGCACGGTTTCATCGAAACGTCTGCCGGAGAAGACACGGAATGCCCAGACAACGAGCCCTCGGGCGCGAAGCGCTCATGACGATGCGGCTTCACCTCCTCGCCCTCGTGGCGTGCGCCACGTTCGTCGGCTGCGGGCCTCCCCCGCGGGCCTTGGCCGCAGAGGACTGCCCGGTCGCCATCGTGAAGGGGCAGCCTTCGCAGATCACGCTTGTCCCGAGCGCCGAAGGGGTCTCGTTCGAGCCGCCGAAGACCTGCAGAGGTCCGTATCCGGACGCCCCGCAGTATTACATCCGCGTGCACGGCCACGGGACGCGCCGGATCGATTACAGCCATCGTGATCCGAATGCATGCGACACCCACGACGCCGACCCGGTCGCGTGCCCGAAGGTGCACTTCATGGCGATCGGGATGTCGGTGCTCGGGGCGATGAAAAAGGCGCTCGGGGAGATGAACGCCGATACCCTGGGGCTCGGGGCCTGCGCTGACGCGAGAGCGCCGCTCGACCAGTGGAACATGTCGAGCAGCATCCACGACTTCCGTTATGCCAACGAGGCGCTTCGTATCATCGACGCCGAGCTGCGCGTCTGGAACATCGGCGACGACTGGGGACTGACGATCCGCGGGATTGAATGCGCCGAGCTCTTGTAGGCGCGTGAGGAGCTTTCATCGTGGCGCGGCTCGGCGCGCTCGCGCCACGCTCCTGCCTCGGCGGAAGGCGAAGAGCATGGCTGCCGCGGCCATGACGAGAGGCGCATGCGGGCTTTGGGGAGCGCTCTGCGCGCTGTACGTGCAGCCGCCATCGTCGGGGGGCGCTCCCCCACCCTGCCCGCCCGATCCGGTGGGACCGGCGGACCCACTGGCAGGGCCGGCACCGCCCGCACCGCCGAGCCCGCCCGTTCCACCATTGCCGCCATTGCCACCCGTGCCGCCGGCACCACCTGCGCCGCCGGCACCACCTGCGCCGCCCGCGCCACCTGCGCCACCGGCACCACCATTGCCCTCATCGAGATCGAGGATGCGCGCGAAGACGCGATTTCCCCCGCCGCCCCACGGCAAGCTGGGGTCGTGGTGCGAATAAGCGAACAGGACTTCCCCTTCGCTCCCCGCGGCGAGCGACGGCGCGCTCTCCTCGGTGGCGTCACCCGTGACGGCGAACGACGTGAGCACGGAGAGGTTCGTGTCGAGCACGGTGGCGAGGAGATCGGCCGTACCTGCCGCATCGCAGCCTCGATACCCCACCACGATTCGGTTCCCCGTGATCACCGCGCTCCGCGGCGTGAGGTTCACGTCGCACATCGGCGAGGTCACGAGGACCAGGGGCGTCGCGTCGAGCACCACGCCGGCCGGGCTTACCCGCACGGCGAGGATCTTGTCCGCGTCGCCCCAGAAGACGACATGGTTCGTCCCATCGAAGACGGCGGAGACGCCCCGGAAGGTGCTGTTCGCAATCGGGATCAGCCCTACGTCGCCCAAATAATAACCCTGCTCATCGACCAGCTCCGCGACCAGGCCGCTCGCGGACGAATACCATGCGAGCAGATGGTTCGTTCCATCGAAGGATCCGGAGCTCATCGAGAAACCATCCGGATTCTGGTCGACGAGCTTGGGCTGGGACGTCGGCCCGGATCCATTGAAGGGCCTCGAGAGCACGCCCTCGTAGTCGAAGGTGGCGAAGAGCTTATTGCCGTTATTGCCCGCGGAGAGGACACTCTGCCCGCCATATTCATACAGTTCCGGGACGAGCGTGAAGTTGTTCAGCACGGCGCCCTCCGGGCTCACGTGCGCGGCGCCGGCCATGTTGTACGTCGGATCGTCCTGGGATTGATACGCGGTCCAGGCGACGGCGTAGTTCGTTCCGTCGAACACCACATGCGCCCCATGGGTCGCAGGGCTGCCGCCGGCGATCTGGATCCCGTCCGGATCGAGGACCGCGCCCGCCGGGCTCACGCGCACGCCGAACACGTCGGTCCCCGCGACGTTCATGTAGTTCCGATCGTCGTCCCAGACGACCAGGAAGTTTTGCCCATCAAACGCCGCCGAGGGCGTGTGCTGGGTGTTCGTGGCCGTCGCGACGATCGGCGGGCTCGCATGGAGGGCCACCCCGTCCTGGCCGAAGCGCTGCACCCGGACCGAATAGGCCTCCGAATAGAATCCGTTGTAGAGCGACTCCTCCCAGACCATGAAGGTCTCCGTGCCGTTCGTCGCCGAGCTCGTGGCGATCCCCCGGTCCGTCACCTGAGCGCCGGCCGGGTTTGCCTCCAGCGCCACGCCCTCTGGGCTGACACGCGCGCGGTGGAGCGGAATTGCCTCGGAATCCTTGAAGGTGAACCATGACACCACGGCATTCACGCCGTCGCTCCCGATGTCCGGCCGCTTGATGTCCTCGTAATAGCTGGGAGCGACGCCCACGGTGATGCCCGCGAGATCGAGGGGCGTGCCTTGCGTCGGGTCGATACGCGTCCCGGCCATGTAGGCAGCGTCCTCGGCATCATATCGCCCGTACGCGACGAAGTAATGTTGCCCGGTCCATGTGACGCCCGAATCCCATAGGTCGAGGCCAGGCGCCGTCAGGGCGACCCCCGCGGGCTGGAGGAGAACGCCCTGCGCATCCAGGTTCGAGCCGACGAGCCCATTCGCCCCGGTCCACGTGACGAACGACCCCGCGCCGTTCGAGGCGATATCCACGCTGGAGGCCGAAGCGATGATCGCGCCGCCGGGATCGAGGACCTGCCCCGCCGTCGTGATGCGCGCGCGGCGGGCCGAGCCGCCTTCGAGCCACACGGCCACGTAGTTCGTCCCGTCGAAGACCACGCTCTTGCTGTTGTAGGCGGTCTGCGTGCTGAGGGGGATCGGCATCCCGACGGGCTGACCATTGCCGTCGTAGGGCTGGCCGTAGAGGCCAGGCGTCGAGCTCTTGTAGGTCAGGAAAAAACCGGAGCCGTCGCTCGCGAGCGCGTAATCGCTGACGGTGTCCGTGGTCAGCGCGTGGTCGACGGCGTCGATCAGGGTGCCATTCGAGGCGAAGCGCGTTCCGTGGAGGCGCTGATCGTTGTCCCGCCAGGCGACGAGGTACGAGCTGCCGTTCCACGCCACGACCGGTTCATGCCGTCGCCTCGACCCGAGGGCGAGCGTGGGCTCGTCCATGCCGAATTCGGGCGAGATGAGCGGATCGAGCACGGCCGGATACGCGGAGGACGCGAGCACGGCCTCCTTGACGCGCAGCTCGATGTGCGAGCCCTCGACACGCACGCGGACCGGGCTGCGCTTGCCGCGGGCGTCGATCCAGGTGGCTCGCCCGAAGCGGACGCCGATCCCGGTCGTGGGGTCGGCGAAATGCAGCCCCTCGCCCGTGCGGCCGACGAAGGCCTCCCCTTCCACGTCGAGCACGACGCGCAGGTCGCCCTCGCCCGCCGGCGGTTGCGCGAAGGAATAGGAGATCTCGACCCCCTCCTCGCGATTGTCGATGTGCTGCGCAAAATCGCGCTTCTCGATCACGAGGTGGCTCCCCTTCTCGACGCGCGCCTCGGGCGCCCCGCCGTGGATCACGCGCTCGCCCCGCGCGAGGCGGGCGGCTTTGATCCGGAAGGGCGCGCCCTCGCGGGGCGATGGCGCCGCCGAGGTCGCCTTCGCGAGGGGCACGATTTCGATCCCGTCCGCCGTGGCCGCGAGCCGATGGGCCCGCCCTGCGCCGAGCCAGCGTCCGCCCTCGGGCCGGAGCGCGATCCGGGACGCGCGCATGGCGCCTTCCACGTCGAAGGGCGCAGAGACATGCGCGGCGGATGCGGACGTTTGCGTCGCGGCGGGGGCTTCCGGGGGAGCCTCGGCACAACCCGAAAGGAGGGCGACGGGCAACACGAGGTATGAGAAATGTCTATGGTGCGGGGAAAAATGAAGATGGCTCATTATTCCGCCCCTACCACGCTTGCGAGGCATGGAGGAGGGCGAGCGAACCATGAGCACGAATCCCGCGGCAATGGTGCCGTCGTCGCAGGAAATATCGAGTCGGGGTGTCTCCACGGGAATGTCGCCGGGCAGGACGATGGGGACGTGGTGGAAGCATCGGCGCAAGGTGACTTGGCGCAGCCGGGTAGGCTCCGCATGTTCAACCCGAACCCATGTCGTCGTCCTGGCTGCGTGCAATCGCTGTCGTTGCCACGATCTCCTCGCTCGGCTTGGGGGCTTTTGCTGCACAGGCTGAAACGACGTTGCGCGGCGTCGACATCAAGGCGCGTGACGGAGCGGCCCTGGTCGCGAATCTCTTCGTCCCGGATACGCCGGGACCCTTGCCGGGGGTCATTTTCATCACGAGCTGGGCATTTCCCAACATCGAGTATTTGCTGCAAGCCAAGGAGTTCACCGAGGCCGGGTACGTGGTGCTCCTGTATACGCCGCGCGGTTTTTACGGATCGGGGGGCACGATCGACATGGGCGGGCCCAAGGACATCGGCGACGTGAGCGACGTCATCGACTGGCTGCTCGCGAACACCCCCACCGACCCGGCGCGGATTGGCGTGGGGGGCATCTCGTACGGCGCGGGCCTCAGCCTGCTCGGCGCGGCGTTCGACGCGCGGATTCGCGCGGTCGCCAGCATGAGCGGCTGGGCCGACCTCCCCTCCGCGATGCTCGGAAACCAGACCCGCCACGTGCGCGGGGGGCTGCTCGCGCTCACGGCCGCGCTCACGGGGCGGCCGTCGCCAGAGATGCAGGAAATGCTCCGCCATTTCTTCGACAACACGGACATCCCCGCGGTCATCGCTTTCACGGAGGCGCGCAGCCCCGCGAGGTACCTCGATCGCATCAACACGAACCGCCCCGCGATTTTCATGGCGAATGCGTATGATGACCGCGTGTTCGCGCCGAACCCGATCGCCGACTTCTTCACCGAGCTGCGGGGACCCAAGCGGCTCGAGCTGCGCCCAGGCGGGCACGGCACGGCGGAGACGCCCGGCTTGCTCGGCCAGCCCGAGGACCTCTGGCGCAATGTGCACCGCTGGTTCGACCATTTCTTGCGGGGCATGAACACCGGCATCACCACGGAGGAGCCGGTCCAGATTCAGCCCCGGAACCAGCGCGGGTATGAGGCGTATCCCTCGTGGCGCGCAATGGCGACGGGATCCGCGCAGTATTACCTGGGCGAGGTGCAGCGGCCGAGCGACGAGGGCGCGCTGGTCACGCGTGCGTGGACGGACTGGCGCTTTTCGATCGTCACGGGCGTGGACACCGTCGCGAGCGAGGTGTTCATGGGCGAGGCGCAGCCGGTGTCGATCGCCGCCGTGAACCGCACGAACGCGGGCGTCTGGCAGTCGGACGTTCTGGAGGGCGCACTGCGCCTGCGCGGGGCGGCGCACCTGCACGTGACGATCGCGCCGGGGACCTCCGCGTCCACGACGGTGATCGCCTACCTCTACGATACGGACAAGCTGGGGATGGGGCGCCTCGTGACGCATATCCCCTTCACGATCCCCGATGCGGTGGCCGGCCAGGCCTATCCGGTGGACACGGACTTTTTCGTGACGGCCTACGACGTGCCGGAGGGCCATCGCCTCACGCTCGTCGTCGACACCGTCGACCCGCTTTACGTCGATATGGAGAATCGATCCACCGAGCTGACGTTCCTCTCGCCGCCGGTGGACCCGTCCTATGTGTCGCTACCGCTGCGGTGATGCGCCGGTGCGCTAAGAAGCCTTGCCCCGCGCGAGGTTCAGGCACGTCCGCAGGCCGTCGCGGAGATTGGCGCGCGTCTGGATGCTACTCAGATCGACGCCGATGGAGATCATCGCGCGGGCCACGGCGGGCTGGATGCCCGTGATGATGCTCTTCGCCCCGAGGAGCCGCACGGCGCCGATGATGCGCACGATGTGCTCGGCCGTCCCGGGATCCATCTCGTCGACGCCCGTCAAATCGACGATGGCGAACTTCGATTGGGTCTCGACGATACGCGTGAGCAGGTTTTGCGTGATGACGGACGAGCGATCCTCGTCGATGACGCCGACGATCGGAATGGTGAGCACGCCGTCCCACACCTCGAGGATCGGCGTGGACAGGACACGGATGAGCTCTTTTTGCTGCGCGATGAGGGCCTGCTTTTGCGAGAGCTCCATCTCCTGCCGGCGCTGCTGCTCGGCGTTGAGGGACAGGATCCGCGCGTTGGCTTGCTCGATCTCCAGCGTCCTCGCGCGCACGTTCTCTTCGAGGCTCGAATAGAGGACCGCGTTTTCGATGGAAATGGCGACCTGCGCGGAAAGGAGCCGCAGCATCTCCATGCGGTCCGGCGTGAACACCCCGCCGGCGAGCTCGTTCTCCAGGTACAGGACCCCGACGAGCCGCCCCTGCCGGAGGATGGGCGTCACCAGGAGCGATCGGAGCTGGCTCTGCTCGATGTAGGCGTCGTCTGCGAAGGGGCTGTTCTTCGCGCCTTCGTGGAGGACGACGCTCTCCGCCGTCCTCGCCACGTATTTCACGACGCTGGTGGCGAGGTCCCGGCGCGACTCCAGGGGTGAAGACGGGAGCACGCGGATCTCGGCCTGATCGATATGGCCCTCGGCCCGGATCATGAGCCGCTCGTTCTCCCGGAGGATCACGAACCCTTTTCGTGCGCCCGCGCTTTCGAGCAGGACGTGCATCAGCTTTTGCAGGAGCCGCGGGATCAGGATCTCGCCCGAGATCGCCTGCGAGGCCTTGACGACGGCGCCGAGGTCGAGCTTGTGCGCGGCGGGATCCCCGTCCGCCACGCGCGAGGCGCGGCCAAGCCCCGCCTCCGGCCGGAGCAGGTGCGAAAACTCTTTTTCGAGGCGCTCCATCACGCGGACGGCGCCCCACCGCGCATAGGCCCGATGTGCCTCGGCGAGGTAGGCCCGCGCGAGGAAGGACCTGCCACGGTCGAGGTAATGACGGGCGCATAGCTCGTTCGCGAGCGCCTCGTCATGGGCGAATCCCCCTTCGTGGGCGGCGGTGATTGCTTCGTCGTAGAGGTTCCCCGCGCGTTCGGAAGGCTCGATACGCGCGAACTCGGCCTGGAGCAAGAGGTGGCGGTGGCGCAGGCTCTCCGGGTTGAGCTCGGACCAGACGGCCATCTTGCGCGCGCAATCGTGAAACCTCGCGAGGTAGACCTCGCGCAGATCCGGCGGCGCGGTCGTGACAGCCCGCGCGAAGGCCACGCCGCCATAGAAATAGAAGCAGGGGGTCGCGTGCCAGGCCGGGAGCATGACGTCGCTCGCGGGATCCGTCGCGCCCCACATCGCCGCGACCTCGTCGTAGGTGCCTTTGAAGACGCCTCCGATGACGTCGTACACGTTCGCGAAATAAAGCGAGGCCGTGTTGTTGATTTTCCGGGCATCCGCCTTGATGACGTCGATGTCGACCCAGGCCACGCGCGACGACACGTCCGCGTCCGCAGGCCTGCTCAGATCCTCGCACACCTCGGCGATGGCGCTGACCATCCAGGTCATGGCGTTGAACTTGTCGAGCTTGCAGAGCGGCTGGTATTGCCGCGCTTCTTCGAGGATCTCCTGGAGGTGCCGCCCCTGGAGCAGGCTGTTCGTGCTCGCGTTCGCCGTGTTGTAAAAGGCCCAGATGTATTGACCCGTCTCGACGCCGGTGTGCATGCCCCGGCGGAGCGTCGCCTTGTAGGTCGTATAGCCTTCTTTCCAGTGCTGGACCCACGCCGCCCACATGTTGGCGAGCATCGCCTCGGACTTCTTGTCCGGGTGAAGCTCGTTCAGGCGCACCGCCGCGCGGCCGAACTCGTACCCTTTTTCGATATCCATGCTCGCGCAGAGCACGGTCCCGAAGTTCATGTACGCGAAGATCGAGTTTCGGGAGATGCCGTAGGTCAGCGTGTTTTGCAGCATCTTCATGATCGTGATCGCCAGGTTGTTCGTGCCGAGCTGGTAGCAGGGCGTGAACATCTCCTGCAGGAGGTCCTGCAGCGCGGCGATCTCCGGGTCGTTCTGCGGGGGCAGGTCGATGAGCGAAGCCACGGGCCGATCCCCGATCATGGCGAACGTCCGCGCGCGCTCGGCGGCGAGCGCGTCCGCGTCCGGGAAAGGCGGCAAATCGATGCCGAACGCGCGCAGCGCGGCGAGCCCCTCGTCGAGCGCGGCGAGCAGATCATTCTTCAAGATCTGCACATTCATGATCAGGCGCCGGACCGCCGTCTGGTGCACGCGCCCCTTGGCTTCCCCGAAGCAAGCGGCGAGCGTCGTGAGCGCGTCGTCGTGCCGCTCGCAGAGCGATTCCAGCACGCCCCTTTTCGTGTGATACGCAAACGAAAGATCGTACTCCGCGCTCCACGCATCGCAGGGCAGCAGGGCCGCGCCATACTCCATGTACTTGAGGGCCGCGGCGAAGGCCCCCGACTCCTCGGCGCGCTCCGCGACCTTCAAATTGAGCCACGCGGATTCGAGCCGCGCGTCCGGCGCCGTGATCAAGTCCCCCGCGTTGTTCAGGTGATTGACGATGTCGAACAGGTCTTGTCCCTTGTTGGGATCGAGCTTGAGGAGGAGGATCTGTCCGATGCGGTAATGGTACGCCGCGCGGTCCGCCGCCGGGATCAAGGAATAGGCCGCCTCCTGAATCTTGTCGTGCGCAAAGCGGAGCTGTTCGCCCGCGTTCACGATCAAGCCCTCGCGGATGGCTTCCTCCAGGCTCGCATACGTCTCGTCCGGAGGGGCCTGGCTGATGGCGTAGAGGACCTCCAGATCGATGATGTTGCCGATTGCCGAGGCCTGGCGGAGGACGTCTTGCGTGCGCGGCGGCAGGCCGAGGAGCGTCTCCGCCATCAGGCCGAGGACGTTGTCGGAAGAGTCCAATCGCTCGATGGCCGACAGATCCCAGCGCCACCCCGCCGTGGGATCCCGGAAGAGCACCTTCGCCTCGTACAGGTGCCGCAAAAACCGCTTCACGAAAAAGGGATTGCCGCCGGTCTTTCGCAGCACGACCGCGGCGAGCGCGTCCCCGTCGGTGACGCCGAGGCTGTCGTTGATGAGCGCGCGCACGTGGGCGATTTCGAGGGGCTCGAGGACGATGTCGGCGACCTCGACGCCGCCCTGCTCGAGCTCCTCCAGCGCGACCATGAACGCGTGGGTCGGGCTCACCTCGTTGTCCCGGTAGGCCCCGCAAAAGAAGAGCGCCGATCGGTCTTCGTCCGCGAGGATGGCCTTGATCAGGCTCAAGCTCGCCGAATCCACCCATTGCAGGTCGTCGAGGAAGATCGCCAGCGGGTGGGCCGGCCGGGCGAACACCGACACGAACTTCCGGAAATAGAGGTTGACGCGGTTTTGTGCCTCGACGGGCCCGAGCGCGGGGACGGGCGGCTGCTTGCCGAGGATGTGCTCGAGCGAGGGCAAGAGGTCGCAGAGCACCTGCCCATTGCCGCCGAGGGCGCCGAGGAGCGCCTCCCGCCATGCCGCGAGCCGCTCCTCGCTCTCGCAGAGGAGCTGCTTGAGCAGCGCCTCGAACGCCTGGATCACGGCGCTGTAGGGGGTATCGCGGATGTACTGATCGTACTTGCCGCTGATGTAATACCCTTTCTCCCGCGCCAGCGGCTTCAGGATCTCCTGGACGAGCGAGGACTTTCCGATGCCCGAATAACCCGACACCAGGATGATCGCGCGCCGGCCCCGGAGCACGTCGTCGAACGACTCGATGAGCTTACGGATGTCTTTTTCGCGCCCATACAGCCCCTGATGAATCTGGAGCAGATCACTCCTGTCGTGCTGGCCGAGGGCGAACGGCTCGATCTTGCCCGTCGCTTCCCATTGCCGCTGGCACGCCACGAGGTCCGCCCGCAGCCCTTCGGCGCTGCTGTAGCGATCTTCGGCGCCCTTGTTGAGCAGCTTCAGGACGACGGCGGAGAGCGCCTCGGGCACCTCGGGCCTCGCCTCCGAGGGCGATGGGGGCGTCGCGGCGAGGTGGGCGTGGATCAGCTCGAGCGGGTCCTCGGCCTCGAAGGGCCTCCGCCCCACGAGCATCTCGTAAAAGACGACCCCCAGCGAATACATGTCCGTCCGGTGGTCGACGCTCCGGTTCATGCGGTGGGTCTGCTCGGGCGAGCTATAGGGGAGCAGCTCCGCGAGGACACGGCGGCTGTAGATCTCCTCCTTCTCCCGCGTCACGACACCATCGACGCCGAAGCCGGTGAGCTTGATTTGGTTCCCCTCCCCGAGCAGGATGTTTTCGGGCCTCGTGTCGCCGTGGACGAGGCCACGGCGATGGAGATCGGCCAGGGCTTCGGTCAGGGAAATGCCGAGGCCCAGGAATTCGTCGATGTCGAGCGGCCCTCTCCGTTCGAGGGCGCTGGCGAGCGAGGTGCCGGGGAAATACTCCGTGATGACCGCCAGGCCATCCCTTTGCTCCTCGACGCCGTGGACCTTGACGATCTTGTCCGAATCGATCCGCTGCAGAATGCCGTAGGTATGCTTGAGGCGCGCGATGTCCGCGAGTCGGCTGGAATCGGCTGCCATCACCTTGACGGCCACGTCCTCTCCGTCGCCCAATCGGCGGCCGCGGTACGTCACATACCTGACGCCCTCGCCGATCTTGGAGGTGATCTCAAACCCCTTGACATCGGCCGTCGTTTCCTCGGTGGCCAAGAACAGCGACATCGCTCCCCTCTCCGGCGCATTCGTCTCCACGACGTCCACGCCCCCTGCGCATCCCCCTGCGCCGCTCTTCACGGACTGCAGATGAATCCAGGAGTCTAAAGGCGCGCTTTTGGGGAGATCAAGCGCGGACACACCCGTGCTGTTCGGGGCACCTTCCCTCCGTACTGCGAGTGCTTACGCGTGGCCTACCCGCGCGCCAAGACGTCGTCGGGCAGGTCTGCCGCGAAGCTTCGCCAGTCGGCGTGCGCGCGCAGCTTGGCCACGACGATCGGCAGCGGATGGGCGTACACGGTCTTCGCGTCGACCTCGCCGGGCTCGGTCGTGGCATACGCCAGCCGTTCGTTGGGCGGGTCGAAGGCGGCGTCGATGCCGGGCTTGTTGCCACGCGCGTCGATGCGATACCAGCCGATGCCGGGAAGCTCGACGGCGTTGAATCCGTGGAGGCAATACCCCGAACCATGCGCGAGCCGCTGATAACAAAAGCCGGCCGGCAGCCCATTCGCGCGCAACAAGGCGGCGAGCAGGTGGCTCTTCGCATAACAGAAGCCGGTGCGGTGGCGCAGCACCTCGGAGGCGGTGCAGGTGAGCGGTCCGGCCTGCATGTCGAGGGTATGGCCGACCTCGTCGCGCACCCAGGCAAAACAACGACGGGCGATCTCGATCGGCCCGGACGCCCCTCGCGCGAGCGTCGTCGCCAGGGCAGCGATTTCGGGGTGCTGCACGTCGATGAGGTCGGTCGCGGCCAGATACTCGTTTGCCACGGGGGGCTTTGTAGCAGACCTCGGGCCGCCTTGGATCGGCGATGCCGGGCGCGCGAGCCGGGCGCGAAGCGTGACCGGCTCGCATGTCCGCGGGCGACGTCGGCGTCAGCCCGGCTTTACTTCGTCCACGAGCCGCGAGGACCACGGACAGAAGTGGCAGCCAGGGAGGAAGGCCCCACAGGCCTCGTCGAGGTGATCTTCGACGTACTGGAAGCTGGCGTCGCAGACCTCGATCGCCACCTCGAAGAAGCTGATGGTGATCGGATCCAGGTGGTAATTCCAACCCGGGTTGTACGGCACCGGCCTCTTGAGGATTCTACCATGCACGTGAATCTGCCTCGTCTCCTCCCCGCTGAGGATCCGACGCGCGTGCGCGATCTTTGCGTCGTCGTTCAGCTCGATCACGAAGCGTGATTGGCCGTTGGTGTCGGTAAACCGGAAATAAGCTGCCACGATCCTGCTCCTCTGTTGACGTGTTTCCTGGTTCGGGCGGAAGGGTCCCCTCCGAGCCGGCGCGACGACGGCCTGCTTCGAGAGAAAACGCCCCCGTCCTCCCCATCGATGCCCAGCGTTTGGCTTGGGTGACGCCAGGGTATGAGGAGCCTGGACCTCGCGCTATAGGACTTTGGTCCTACGTGGCGAAGGCGGGATTGCGGAGCGGTGTCGGGTCATCCCGCCGCGCGTGCGACGGATGTCTCGGCGAGCATGGCCTGCTGCTGCTCGCGCTGCGCGCGGCGCGCGCGCTCCCAGCGCACGGCGGAGCCTGGGTTTTGCGCCTCGCGCTCCGCGAGAACGGCCGTCTGCTCGGCCTGGCCGTGGGCCCAGGCGCCGAGGGCTGCCGCGCCCAAGGCCTCGGCAGCCCTCCCGGCCTGGTGGAAGGCCTCGCTCGACATGTCGAGAAATCGGACCAACCAGCCCTCGGCGTGGAGCCTCTCTTCGAAAGCCTCCACCGTCGCCTCCGCCGGCCGGCGCTCCAGCAAAACGACCGGCCACGAAGCGCCGAGCTCGAAATCATCGATCCAATCGACCACGTCGTCCCGGTACTGGAGCCCCAGCGCCGCGCCGGCGATCAGCGCCTCCACGTGCCCTCGCTCCTCCGCGCTCCACCCGGCCGCCGCCGCCGCGGTCATGCTCGCCGGGAAGGCCAACCCCTGCTTCTTCAGCGAGATCGCTCGATACCGATCGAGGGTCGCCGGCGCGCGCCCCGCGAAGACGGCCCGCTCCTCCTCCACGGAATCGGCGGTGACCTGCTCTCCCCAAGCGAAGGAATACGCCCCCTCCGGCGCGCGCGCGAAGAGCGGTGCGAGCGCTTGATCCCGCGCGCGCCGCACGATGTGGATGAGCACGCGCTCGGCCGCGCCGGCGATGATCTGCCCATCCTCGATTCGATCCATCCCGAAGGCGGCGATGATCGCGAACAGATGCGCCTCGACCGCGCGCTCGCGGATCTTCCGCGGGGCCCGCTCCGCGCCGAGGAGCAGCGCGGGCAGCCCGAGCACCGCCGCATTGTTGAAGACCCGGCTCCACGGCGTCCCCGGGTTCGGCGTGAGCCCGAATCGATACGGCAATTCGCGGGCGACCGTCGCGAGGTGCTCGGGGAGCGTGGCGACGAGGCGCTCGTAGGCGGAATCGATGGCTTCGTGGACGGCGGTGGTCTGCGGCGTCTTCATCCGGGGTCTCCTTGCGGGTCCCCGGACGAACAGCAAGCGCCGCGCCAGCGCGCGTGGGGCGCAAAGCGCGGGGGTTTTGGGGGAGGGTCGCCGTGAAGGGATCGAGAATGGAGGTCCGAGCCTCCAGGGGTGGAGGTGCGCGCCTCCGCCCGGCGCGCGCCGACGCGGCCTTCCTCAGCCCGTCGTGTCCCCCGCCGCCGGCGTCTCCTGCTTGCCGTTCTCCTTCCGCGTCGCGCGCGCGGCTGCCCCTGCGCGCAGCTTCGCCATCGCATCGAGCAGCGGGGCGAGCAGCGTCTTCCCTTCCTGGATTCGCGCCGCATCGGATCGCTTGGCCCGGCTCGACACGTAGCGCCGCAGCCGCACCATCAGCTCCACCCATTCCGTCTCGGCATCCCGGCCTGCGTCGATGTGCGCGCGCTTCTCCGTGCGCGCCCGCTCGACCTCGGCGAGCAAGGCATCACTCTTGGCAATGGCCGCCTCCCACCGATCCAGCCAAACGATCGGCAGCTCGATGGCCGCCAGCGTGGCCGCGTGCTCGGGCGCGCGGAGCACGAGCAGGGCCTCGCGGCAGACACGGTTCTCGTCGGCGATCGGGTCGTCGACGTGCGCGAGGCCATTGGGAAAGGCGGCCTGGTGCAGGGCGAGGGCGCCGAGGAGGTTCGGGCTCACGCGGCGCCGCGACTCGACGCCGATGTACCCCTCGATGTGGCGATAGCTGGTATCGACCTCGTCGTCGGCGGCTTCGAGCTGGGCGAGCCGCGCGGCGCGCTCGGCGTGGGCGAGCACGTTCCCCGTCACGTGCGCGTCGAGCGCGTGGGTGACGTCCGCGCATTCGCCGACGTAGATGTCGAGCCCCGGCTCCGGAGGGCCGTTGGCGGCGCGCACCTCGAGGTTTTCCTTGATCTTCCTGACGATGTCGCGCTTCTCCGCGCGCGGGATCTGCTCCAAGCTGGCGCCCATGGGTCCTCGTGTTTCCCCCCCAAGTCTGCCGGCGAACGTAGCAGGCCTTCCCTTTCGAAGGCAAGAAGCGCATGGATGCGACGCGCACGAGGGGGAAACGTTCCTGGCGGCGTCCTCGTCGCGCTGGGAGGAGCCGGGACGTGTTCCGGGGTGCGTCCGGGCGAAGCTAGGAGCGAGGGGGGAACGTTCCCCCGACGTCCTAGCGTGGCGAGGAGGAGGGTCCTGGCGCTCCAGGCGGGGTCCTAGGCGAGCTGGGAGGAGGGTCCTGGCGCTCCCGGCGGGGTCCTAGGCGAGCTGGGAGGACGATCCTGGCGTTGCCGGCGGGGTCTTAGGCGAGCTGGGAGGATGGGGGGAACGTTCCGGGCTGCGTCCCAGGCGGGCTGGGAGGAGGGTCCTGGCGCTCCCGGCGGGTCCTAGGCGAGCGGAGAGGACGGGGGGAACGTTTCGAGGGGTGTCCTCGCCGGGCGAGGTGCACGACGGGAGGACTCCCCGGTGGCGGGTAGGCCGGCGTGGGGCCTTTGGGGCTTACCAGATCACGTCACGCGTACGCGTACACCCGCCGTTCGTTCGAATCGACCCCGAGATACACCGCGCGATCGAATTCGTTTGCCTTGCCTCGTGGCCGCGCGCTCTCCGGCGCCGTGCGGCGGTCGGCGTCGGCGTCCTCCGCGCGCAGGCGCTCGTAGTCGGCGACCGTCATCTGCCGGCTGTCGCGGAGCGGCCCGTCGATGTCCAATCGATCCACGAGCGCGGCGGCCTCCGGCGCCGTTCGGCCCGCGAAAAACTCCGCGCAGCAGCCGGAACCATAACTGAAGAGCCCGATCCGTTGCCCGGCGATGTCCCGCGCTTGCGTGTGGAGGAGGGACGCGAGCGCGAGGTAGAGCGAGCCCGTGTAGACATTGCCGATCCGGGACGGCAGGTCGAGGGAGGGCTCTACCTCCACCATGAAGGACGCGTCGGCGGCCTGCTCGGTCGCGCCCTCCAGCATGCGGCGGTGCCGGTGGGCCTTGCGGGCCATTTTCCCATAAGGGACGTGATAACAGGTCCGCACGAGCGGCTCGTCGGTGGCGCCGTCGAGGCGGCGCCACGCATCGTAGGCGCCTTCCAGGGCGTCGAGATAACATTGCACCGAATAATGCCCGTCGACGAGGGCCTCCTTGTGGTGGAGCGGGCGCCAGAAATCGTGCACGTCGCGCGCAAAGGTGCCGGTCTGGCCCACTTCGAGCGAGAGCAGCCGGGGCTTTTCCCGGACGAGCAGGGCGACGGCGCCGGCGCCCTGCGTCGGCTCGCCGGCCGATCGAAGGGGATATCGTGCAATGTCCGTGCAGACGACGAGCGCGGCGCGCCCGCGGGCCGAGCCGGAGGCGATCCAATCGACGGCGCTGAGGAGGCCGGCGGTGCCGCCAAAACAAGCATGCTTGGCCTCGAACATCCGGCACGCGCTCGGCAGCCCGAGCAGGCCGTGGACGAACGCGGCGACGGGCTTCGAGTGGTCGACGGCCGTCTCGGTGCCGACGATGCAGAGGCCAATCTCCGCAGGGCTCGCGCCGGATCGCTCGAAGAGGCGGCGGGCCGCGTTGACGGCGAGGGTGACGGGGTCCTCGTCGGGCGCGGCGATCGCCATCTGGCGTGTGCCGAGCCCATGGAGATACTTCGACGGCGGGACCCCGCGCGCTTCGGCGAGCTCGGTGAGGTCGACATACCCGCGGGGCACGCTCAAAGCGATCGCGTCGATGCCGACGTCGGACACGTTTTTCCAAGCATTCATGCGGCGCAGCCTAGAGGAGGCGCGTGCATGCGCCGAGGAGACTCGAAGGAGGGTCGAGGGAGCGACGGCGGAGCGGACGCGGAGGCGCGGAGCAGGGAACGAAGCGTGGCCGTCAGCCGTGAATTCGGATTCGCTTGGCGACGAGATCGATGAAGGCGACCACCTTCGGCGAGAGCTGGCGTGTCGTCGGGTAGAGCGCGTGCACGGGCACAGGGGTGGGTGTGCCCCACTCGGGGAGCAGACGGCGCAAATGGCCTTTGCGAAGGCCGTCCATATAGAGGTGCTCGGGGAGCCAGGCGATGCCGACACCCGCGAGGACGGCCTCGCGAATGAGCTCCTGGTCGTTCGCGGTCAGCCGCGGCGTGATACGAACCTCGCTCCGCTTGCCGCCGGATTCGAAGACCCAGACGTTCGGCGTCGCGTTGACACCAAAGGCGACGCAGGTGTGCTTCTGAAGATCGGCCGGGGTCTGCGGAGTGCCGTGTCGTTTGCAATAACTCGACGCCGCCACGAGAGCGGTCTTCGCCGTGCCGAGGTGGCGCGCGACCAGCATCGAGTCCTGGAGCGGTCCGGCCCGGATGGCCATGTCGAAGCGCTCTTCGACGAGGTCGACCTTGCGGTCGGTGCAGACCATTTCGATCTGCACGTCCGCATGCCGCTCCAGGTATTCGGCGACGATGGGCCCCAGCATGTCGAATCCGAGGGGTACGGTCACGCGCAAGAGGCCGCGGGGGGTCGCTTGCAGGCGACCGACCGCCTGCTCGGCCTCCTCGATTTCGGCGAGGAGGGACGCGGTGCGCTCGTAATAGATACGTCCTGCATCCGTGAGGCTGAGCTTGCGGGTCGTGCGTTGCAAGAGCCGCGCGCCCATCCGTTCCTCCAGATCGGATACCTTTCGGCTCACCGTCGACTTCGGCATGCCCAGGTGCCGCGCCGCCGCGCTGAAGCTGCCGGCCTGCACGACGCGCACGAAAACGAGGATCTGGTTCAGGTCCATGTCGTTCCGGAGGTGGAACGGTCCTACCCGGAATCCCCCCCTAGTGCAAGGGCATGAACACCGGCATGGTCCGCACGCGTCTTCGACGACGAGGCGCTCGTGACGTGCATCCCGCGTGCGTGCGCGGGGCCAGACGAGCGCCAAAAAGGAGATTTCATGAGCGGTTCAAGGAACGCCAAGGTCGGGCTCGATGCGCTGCTGACGCCGGAGAGCTCCGTGCTCCTCCTGATTGACCATCAGCCGTATCAATTCGCCAATCTGCACAGCCACGAGCCGACGATGATCGTGAACAACGTCATCGGCCTGGCCAAGACCGCCAAGGCGTTCGGCGTCCCGACCATCCTGACGACGGTGCTCGAAGAGCGGGGCGGCTACCTGATCAAGGGGCTGCAGGACGTGTTCCCGGAGCAAAAGCCGATCAACCGGACGTTCATCAACACCTGGGAAGACCGCCGCGTCGTCGAGGCCGTGGAGAAGACGGGCCGAAAGAAGCTCATCATCGCTGCCCTCTGGACCGAGATTTGTCTCGCCATGCCGGTCATCCACGCGCTCGGCGAGGGCTACGACGTTTACATCGTGACCGACGCGTCGGGCGGCGTGACCGCCGAGGCGCACGATATGGCCGTGCGGCGTATGGTCCAGGCGGGGGCCGTGCCGATCACGTGGATGGCCGTGGGCGGAGAATGGCAGCGCGACTGGGCCCGCGAGAAGACGGTGGCGGGCATGGCCGATCTGCTGGGCGTCCATGGCGGCGCGACCGGCGTCGTGACCGCCTGGGAGTGGCAGCTTCTCGGGCTCCATCAGGCCAAGTAGCTCGCTCCGCGGAGCCTTTCGTCCCCTCCCCGCCGGCGTCTTCTGTTTTCCTGATTCGTTCGCAAGACGTGTAATTGTTCTTGCGGCGGATCTGCCTCCGTGCCACGTGCCAGGGTTGCCATGAACCCAGTGCAAAAGTGGACATCGGGCCACCCGAGGGTGCGCACCGGATTCCGACAGTTCATCACGACGGCCTTGCTCTTGCTCGGCGGAGCCGCGCTCTCCGTGCCAGGGTGTGAGCATTCCGAGGGGGAACCACCGAGCGATCCGGCGCCCGCCGCACCTGCGGCCGGCGCGGACGACCACGCGAAAGCTCCCGACATCGATCTGGACGGCGTCATGCGGCGCGCGCACTTCGCCTTCCGGCCCGAAGGCGAGCGCTTCTCCGGGGGGCATACCACGTACGCGGTGACGGCGAATGCAAGCGAGCTGCGCGTCGCGCCCGTGCTTTCCGGCGAGAAGGGCGGCGAGCTTTCGGACACGTCACTCGTCGTGAAGCTCGCCGACATGACGCGCGGGGGCGCATCGTTGCTCGGGCCCGCCCCGCGCGCGTGGATTGACGAGGAGGGGCAGCTCGAGGTCACGCGCGGCGCCGCGATCGAGCACCTGGAGAATACCGAAGAGGGCGTGGAGCAGAGCTTTTCCTTTGCGGACAAGCCTGCGGGAAAGGGCGACCTCGTGGCGCGGCTCGATGTCTCGGGCCTGGCGTACGCGGGGGCGACCGAGGGGGGCTTGCATTTCAAGGACGAGGCGACCGGCGCGAGCGTGCGTTATGGCAAGGCCACGTGGATCGACGCCCGCGGGACGAAGACGGACGTGTCCGTGACCTATCAGGACGGCGCGATCGTGATCACCGTGCCTGCCGCCGCGGTCGAGGCGAGCGCGTATCCGGCCGTGCTCGACCCGGTGGTCGGGCCCGAGATCGCCATCGATGTGCCCGTGAGTGGACAGGCGTATGGGCCCATGGAACAACCCGACGTCGTTTATGGAAACGGGAACTACCTCGTCGTCTGGGAGGACCAGCGTGTAGGCTCCAGCGACATCTTCGGGACGCGTGTCTCGTCCGCGGGCGTGGTCCTCGATCCGAATGGGATCGTGATCTCGGCGGCGGCGGGAGAGCAGATCGAGCCCACGCTTGCATGGGATGGAACCCAGTGGATGGTCGTGTGGAACGACCGCCGCCCGAACGACACAGGCATCTTCGGCACGCGCGTGAGCGCCGCCGGCGTGGTTCAGGATCCGAATGGATTTGTCGTCGACCCTTCTCCTAGCGCTGAGGGGACGGACATCGTGTGGACCGGCTCGACGTTCATCGTGGCCTATCGCGTGAACGGGGTCCGGGTGACGCTGGTAAGCTCGAATGGCACGGTGGGGGCCACCACGACCCTCGCCAATACATACCCCGTGGAGTATTCCTCACCGAGGATCGTGATGTACGGTGGGGAGGTGCGTGTTTTCTTTAAACAGGGGTCGTCGCCCCACTACGTGAGGCTCACGCCGGCAGGCGCGCAGCTCGACCCGGAACCCATCCTCGTGCCGAGCGCCTCCACGCCAACCTCTCTCGAGGTCACCACCGATGGGACGACAGGGGCCCTTTTCTGGGCGCGTGACGATAGCGCGCTCAACAAGGTCAAGGTTTATTGGTTGACGCTCCCGGGCAACGGCACCGGGCAGGCGTTGACGGGCAGCGCCGCGAACTATGCCTTCGAGAACTTCGCCGCGACCTCCTTCAATGGCCACCACTACGTTTTCTGGGCCGAAGTACAAGGTTCGACTTTCACCATCGGCGCCACGAAAATCGACACCATGGGCGTGGTGAAGGCGTCCGCCTATGTCTACACGGGCCCGCTCGACTACAACAACGAAAACGCGATGGCCGCGAGCAACGACGGCACGAACCTCCTCTTGACCATGAGCCGCGGGAACGAGATCGTCGCCCTCCGGCTCGACAGCTCGCTCGCGCTGATCGGCGCTGCGCCCATCGCGCTCTCGCTGGGCAAGAACACGGAGGCCAACCCGGTGGTGGCCTACAATGGGTCGAGCTGGCTCGTCACCTGGACCGATTACCGCACCGGCCCGCAGTCCGACATCTACGGCGCGCGGATCAACACGAGCGGCACGGTCCTCGATCCGAACGGGATCGCGATCACGACCCATGCGCAGGCCCAGAGCGCGCCGAGCGTCGCCTCCAACGGCACGGACTGGCTGGTGGCCTGGACCGATGCGAGAAACTCGTCCCTCGCCTTCGACGTCTACGGCACCCGCGTCTCGGCCAGCGGCACGGTGCTGGATCCTGCCGGCCTGGCCATCGGCAAGCACAATTATCAGCAAGCGTACCCCGCCATCGCCCCGGCAGGTACGGATTACATGGTGGTCTGGAGGGACAGCAACGACGGCATCCGGGGCACGCGCGTCTCGCAGACCGGTGCCGTGATCGATCCGCTGGGCTTCGACATCGACCCCGAATACAGTGTGCCTTCCATCGCGTACAATGGGACCGACTATCTCGTCGCCTGGCCGCCTGGAACCTGGGTGGCTGGAGGGGCCCGACGCGTGAGCCCCGCGGGCGTGGTCCTCGGCACGGTGACGACGTCCGCTTTCAACCCGACGATCGCCTCGAATGGTACCGATTGGCTCGTGGTCGATCGCGACGGTGAGGTGAGGGGCAGGCGCGTCGCGGCCGATGGCACCAGCCTCGGCTCCTTCTTTACTATCTCGAACGCGACGAACGCTCAGGACAAGGCCAGAGTGGCCTGGGACGGCAGCCAGTACGTGGCGGTATGGGAGGACGAGCGCAACGGCGTGGGCCAGGATGACATCTATGCGGCCCGCATCTCCCCGGACGGCGTCGTCGTGGATCCCGCTGGGCTGCTCATCACGGGCGGCATTCTGTTGGAGCGGACGCCCGCCATCGCGGCGGGGCCGATGGGCAAGGTCCTCGTGACGTACGTCGTCGCCGACACGAGCCCTGGTGTATGGGCATTCCGCGCCAGGGCCCGGATCGTGGACACGCTGGATCTGGCAGGCACGGCGTGCATCAAGAGCTCGCAATGCCTCACGGGCTTCTGCGTGGATGGCGTCTGCTGCGATACCACCTGTGACGGGTCGTGTATGGCCTGCTCGACGGCGAAGAAGGGCGCGGGCCCGAACGGGACGTGCGGGCCCATCGCGGTCGACGTCGATCCGGACAACGAATGCGCGGTGCAGGCGCCGTCGACCTGCGGCACCACGGGCGTGTGTAGCGGCAACGGGGCCTGCGCGCTGCATCCGGCGGGGACGACCTGCGATCCGGTCTGCTCCGGCGATGCCGTGCAGGCCCGCGCCTGCGACGGGCTCGGCGGCTGCGTATTCTCGGGCGCCCCGCAGAGCTGCGCGCCGTACACCTGCGCGGGCGGCGCTTGCAAGAATGCCTGTACCACCAACTTCGATTGCTCGGCGGGCTCGGCCTGCATTGGCGGCACGTGCAAGCTACTCGTGCCGGACGGCGAGGCCTGCACGGTCGCAGCCGAATGCCAGTCGGGGAGCTGCGTGGACGGGGTCTGCTGCAATACGGCGTGCGCCGGCCTCTGCGTCGCCTGCACGGCGGTGAAGAAGGGCTCCGGCGCGGACGGCGTTTGCGGCGCTGTCGCGGTGGGCGTGGATCCGGACGACGAGTGTCCCACGCAGACGCAGGAGAGCTGCGGCAGCACGGGCTTCTGCAATGGCGGAGGCGCGTGCCAGCTCTGGCCCCAGGGCGTCGCGTGTGGCCCGACCTCGTGCCAGGGCAACGTGGTGAAGGGCCAGATCTGCAATGGTCAAGGGGCGTGCACGAACGAGCTCGCCGGCAAGGACTGCGCGCCGTATGTCTGCGCGAACGGGGCCTGCAAGAGCTCGTGCGCCTCGAGCGCGGATTGCCTGCCGGGGAGCGCCTGCAACGCCGGGGTGTGCGCCGTCGTGGGCGGGCTCGGGCAGGCGTGCGCCACGGCGCTCGATTGCCAGTCGGGCTTCTGCGTGGACGGCGTTTGTTGTGATTCTGCGTGCACGGGCAAGTGCCAGGCCTGCGCGGCGGCGAAAAAAGGGCAAGGGCAGGACGGGAGCTGCGGGCCGGTGTCCCTGAACCAGGATCCCGACAACGAGTGCGCGGTGCAGGTCCCGTCCACGTGCAAGCAGAATGGCGCGTGTGATGGCAACGGGGCCTGCGCGTTGTGGCCTGCCGGGACCACGTGCGCGCCTGCGTCGTGCAGCGACGTGACGCAGACGAGCGCGTCGTTGTGCGACGGTCAGGGGACGTGCGTGGCAGGCAGCGCGGAGGCGTGCACCGAGGGATACAAGTGCGTCGGAGGAGCATGCGCCACGGGCTGCACGGACGACGAATCGTGCGCGACCGGGTACTTTTGCGACACGACGTTCGGCGCGTGCGCGCCCAAGCCCGACGCGGGCAGCGGGAGCGGCGGCAATGGCGGCAGCGGCGGCAGCAGCGGCAGCAGCGGCGGCAGCGGCGGCAGCGGCGGCAGCGGCGGCAGCGGTGGCGCCGGCGGTAGCGGTGGCGCCGGCGGTAGCGGTGGTGGCAACGGCGGCAACGGCGGCAATGGCGGCGGCGGCGGCAACGGCGGCGCCGACACGGGCACGGGCAGCTCGACGAGCACCGGCAGCGGCCCAAGCGCCCCGCCGTCCGATCCAGGCAACTGTAGCTGCCGAACCGCGGGGGAATCGACCTCGTCGCGCCTCGGCGCCTCGATCGTCCTCGCGCTCGTGGCCCTGGGCAGGAGGCGCCGAAAGCCCCGCGCGGCCGCATGACGTGCGCATGGAGCCCCGGACGTCGCAAACCCCTCGCGTCCGGGGCCCATCGCAGGTAAGGCTCCCGGGGATGACCCGCGCCCTCCGCTCGTCGCTCGTCCTCGCCGTCCTCGGAATCAGCGCCTGCAGCCCGACGACGTCGTCGATGATCGGATACGCCTCGATCCGCGCCGACCGCGAAGCGCGTTTCTTCGCGGTCGGCGATACCCTCGTGATGACGGTCCGCGACCCGCCGGGCGTGGTGCTCGTCCCCTACCCGCCCACGCTCGACGAGGGCCGCGTCGTCGTGAACGCCGGCCTCGCGAGCGTGGGCGACGGCGGCGTGCACGTCCATTGCTTCGACGTGGCGCAGCTCGCGCCGCCCAGCGATTGGCCCGAGCGCCTGTACTGGCGCGAGCCCGACCATACGCTTTCCCGCGTGGCCGAGGTCGATCGCAGCGACGCCGCGCGCGCGCTCGCAGCACAGTGCCCCGCCGAGGTCAAAGCAAGTCGCGCGTCCAGCCGACCGTGACGAGCGCGCCGAACCGGTGGGTCCCGAGGGTGTGGGTGGACGTCATGGCCCGAGGCGAGTCGTCGAACCAGTCGTCTTGCAGGTAATACGTCGTGACCGTCGAGCGCGTGAGATCCCCCTCGTACACCCCCATCATCCCGAGCTCGACGTGATTCTGGCGGCGGCCGAAGATGTAGCTCGCGCCGACACGCGCGCCCGCGAAAGGCGTGGTTCCGTCGGCCCCCGGATCAGCGCTCAAGAAGCGGGCCCCCACGTTTTCATAGGCGTGGATCCCGAGCGCGCCGCTCGCGGCGAGGCGCAGGCCGAAGGACGTGCGCCACGCGAGCCCCGCCGTCGCCCCGAAACCGGTGTAATACGTGAAGCCCTCGGTGCCGACTTCGCCGAAGCCACCGGCCTCGAACACCCCCAGCCGATACCGCGCCTGGATCCCGACCAGGGCGCCGCGATTGTAGGCATCAAAAATGCCCGTGTAGGCGCCCACCGCGACGTCGCGGGGCGGCACGGTGCCCGCCTTCGCGGCGTCCGCTTCCACGGTGTCTTGCGCGGCGGCCGGCGCGGCACAGAGCAGGAATGCAGCGCTGATCCCAAAGCACGTCTTCGACAATCGCGTTTTCATGGCAAGCTCCTCGTTCGGATTGCCCTGGCAATTCACGTGCCTGCTCGGCCTGCGAAGCATGCGTGGCGAGCCATGAGGAGGGTGCGAAGCGAGCTACCGCGCGTGATGTCGGGCGCGACACGGCCGTGCGCGCGTCGTGTGGCGCCCGTGGCACGTTCGTGAAAGGAGGAAGGGGAGGAATGCGCCGCCAAACCCGGACCGGGTGTGGGCGGTCCGCGACACGCGGACGAGGAACCGTATCGCCGCGGCACAGAGCGTGACACCCGCGCCACGGATGTCGTGATCTACTTCTTCGCCTTGCCGGCCGCCGGGAGCACCGTCGCGAGGGCCGCCTTGGCCTCCGCCTCGGTCCCCTTCTCCAGCGCGATCGCGAGGATCACGTCGGCCGGCTCGTCGACGACGACGCCGATGGCGGCGCCCTTGAACTCGTCCATCCCGTGCTCCTTCGCGGCGTCGCCGTCGATGAGCGAGCGGGGCGTGAGGTTCGCGAGGGGCGACTTCTCCGGCTTTTTGGTGGGACGCACCAGACGCACGCGCGCCTTCTTCTTGCCGTTCGCGACCTCGAACGAGTGCGCCTCGTACACGCCCTCGACGAAGAAGGTGTTCGTGCCGTCGACCGTCTTCCACGGGCTCGCCTTGAACGCCTCGCGCAGATCCGGCTGCTCGATCTCGCTCAGGCTCTTGCCGCCGATCTGATGCGTCGAGGCCGGCTTGGTGAGCGGCGTGGGGACGTCGGCGGCGGGCTTCGCGGCGTCGGCGGCGGGCGCCGGGGCGCTCGGCTCCGTGGCGGGGGCCGGCGTGGCCGCCGGGGCGGGCTCCGCGGCGGGGGGCGGGGTCACC
>NZ_JARZHI010000058.1:0-65691 GCF_029946465.1 Polyangium sorediatum | reverse complement strand
CCGCCGCCGCGCCCCCGACGGCCACCGCCTCCGCTGCCGCCCCGCCCGCGAGCGCCGCCGTTGCCGCGCCCGCGCCCACGGCGGCGCCTGCGCCTGGCTCGGCCGACGCCGTGGCCGTGGCGATCGACCAGGTCTTCCTCGACAAGAAGACCTATTTCGCGAAGTTCAAGCAGGAGCACACGCAGAAGGTCGCCGGCACGACGAAGAAATCGACCGGCGTCTTCTATTTCGAGCGCCCGAACAAGATCTCCTTCCGGTACGACGCGCCGAGCAAGAACCGTATCGTCTCCGATGGCACGACGCTCAAGGTCTACATCGGCGACGACAACCAGATGTTCGTGCAGTCCGTGGACAAGACCGAATACCCCGGCGCCCTCGCCTTCCTCATGGGCAAGGGGCTCGGGCCCTCGTTCACGTTCGCGTTCCACGACAAATCCAAGTTCGAGGGCGGCCCCGTCCTCCTCGGAAAACCCCGGCAAGCGACGCCCCATTACGACTCCGTGTATTTTTATGTCGACAAGGCGTTCCTGGAGAAGAAGGATCCCGGCGTGATCCGCCGCGTCATGCTCGTCGACGCCCAGGGCAACCGGAACCGCTTCGATTTCGAGGGCTCGACCCAGCCCGCCACGATCGACCCCGCCGAGTTCACCTTCACCCCTCCGCCGGGCACCAACGTGACCCAGAATTGAAGCCGTGCCGCTCGACCTCTGGCCGCTCTCCCCGCCGGGCCGTCTGATCCACGAGGACCCCGACCTCGTCGCCGTCGACAAGCCCGCGTTCGTCCCGACACACGCGCCCGAGCGCAGCGACGACGTCCATCGCCGCCTCACGGCCTATTACGAGGCGACCCAGCCGGGCGCGCCCCTCTATCTCGGCGTCCACCAGCGCCTCGAACGGGACGCCTCGGGCGTGCTCGTCTTCACGCGCCGAAAGGAGGCGAACCGCTCCGTCGCCGAGCAAATCGAGCGCCGCCGCGCGCGCCGCACCTATGTCGCGCTCGTCCGCGGCACGCCGGGCATGCTCGGCCGCGGCAAGGGGCCGGACAAGGGCGTCTTGCGCCATCGCCTCGCGCCGGGCGAGGGCGGCCATCGTGTCCTGCCGCCCTCGGCGCGGGCGGGCCAGGACTCCACCGTGCACTTCCGCGTCCTCGACCGGCGCGGCGATCGCACCCTCCTCGCGCTCACGCCGGAGCTGGGTTGTCCCGTGGATCTGCCGGCCCAGCTCGGCGCCGAACAAGCGCCGATCGTCGGCGACGTCGCCCGCGGCGGGGATTCGGCCCCTCGGCTCGCCTTGCACCTCGAAGAGCTCGTCCTCGACCACCCGCGGGACGGCCGCCCGCTCACGCTCCGCGCGCCCGTGCCGGCCTTCTTTTCCGATTACCTGGCCGGCAAAGAAGGGCTCTCCGACGTGGACGCCATCGAGCGCCGCTTGCGCGAGGCCGCCGAGCGCCGCGCGGGCATCGCGCGCCTCCCGGGCACGGACGCGTTCCGGCTGGTGAATGCCGCGGGCGACGGGTTGCCCGGCGTCACCGTGGATCGATATGGGGATTTCCTCGTCGTCTCGCTTTACGACGAGGACGCGGAGGCCGCGCGGGAGCGGATCCTCGACGCGGCCTTCCGGCTCGGCGCGGCGGGCATCTACCTCAAGATCCGCCCGAAACACGCGAGCCGCATCGTCGACGCCCGGGAGGCGCAGTTCGCCCCGAAAGACCCGGTCCGCGGCGCGCCCGCGCCCGACCCGATGATCGTCCACGAGCTCGGCTTGCCCTACGAGGTGCGGCTCGGCGACGGTTTGTCCACGGGGATCTTCCTCGACCAAAGGGAAAACCGTCGCCGCGTGCGGGAAATGGCCCCTGGTTTGTCCATCGCAAACCTCTTTGCGTACACGTGCCCCTTCACGGTCGCGGCGGCCGCGGGCGGCGCGCGGCGGACGGTGAGCGTCGACGTCTCGCGCGGGGCGCTCGAATGGGCGCGGCGGAACCTCGATCGGCTCGGCGTGGAGCCGGCGGCGCACGTGCTCGTCGAGGCGGACGCGATCAAATGGCTGGAGAAGAGCGCGCAGAAGGACGGACCCTTCGACCTCGTGATCCTCGACCCGCCGAGCTTCGCCACCACGAAGCAGACGCGTTTCTCCGCGGAGAGTGATTACAAGAAGCTCGCGGCGAGCGTTCTCCGTGTCCTTTCGCCGGGCGGCCGCCTGCTCGCGTGCACGAATCACAAGGGGATCGCGCGCGCCAAGTTCAAGCGCGTCTTGCAGGACGCCGCGCGCGACGCGGGGCGCGGCGCGGCGCAGGTGAAAGAGTGGCCGGAGCCGGAGGACTTCCCGCCGGAGCCGGGCGGGGAGGCCCATTTGAAGACGGTGCTCGTGACGCTCGAAAAGGGTTGAATGACGATCCCCCTCACCTCCGACGCTCGCCTCCCGTATCGTGATCGGCCCGGCTTGCTCGCGCTCATCCTCGGCGCGCTCGCGGCGCTCGGTCCGCTCACGATCGACATGTACCTGCCGAGCTTGCCCTCGATCGAGCGCGATCTCGGCACCACCGCGTCGATGACGCAGCTCACGCTCGCGGCGTATTTCGCAGGCCTCGGCATCGGCCAGCTCGCCTATGGCCCCGTCACGGACCGCTTCGGCCGCAAGCGCCCGCTCTACTTCGGCCTCACGCTCTACGTCCTCGCGTCCGCCGGATGCGCGATCGCACCGAATGTCGAGACGCTCATCGCGCTCCGGTTCCTCCAAGCGCTCGGCGGCGCCGCCGGGCCCGTGGTCATGCGCGCCGTGGTCCGGGATCTTTATGTCGGCCCGGCGGCGGCCCGGCTGCTCTCGATGCTCATCCTGGTCATGGGCGCGGCGCCAATCCTGGCGCCGCTGCTCGGCGGCTTCACGCTGGCCCTCGCGGGCTGGAGGACCATTTTCGCCGTCCTCACCGTCCTCGGCGCGGCCTGCCTCGCGCTCATGGCCACGGCCCTGCCCGAGACCTCGACCACGCGGATCACCATCGAGCTCGGCACCCTCGCCCGCAACGTCCGCGCGCTCCTCGGCCACCGCGCGTTCGTCGCGCACACGCTCACGGGCGCCTTCTCGCAGGCGGGCATGTTCGCGTACATCTCGGGCTCGCCCTTCGTCCTGATCGACCTCTTCCACGTCTCGCCCCAGCGCTACGGCTGGTTTTTCGGGGCGAACGCGCTCGGATTCATCGCCTCGTCCCAGGTGAACCACCGGCTCCTCGCGCGGTCCACGCCGGGGCACCTGCTCGCGCGCGGGACGGTCCTCTTGGCGGTGATGGGCGCGGTCCTGGTCGCCATCGCGCTGACCGGCGCCGGCGGTTTGCCCGCGGTGGCCGTGTCCCTCTTTGGGTACATGTCGTGCCTCGGCTACATCGGGCCGAATGCGACCGCGCTCGCGATGGAGGAACAAGGCAGCCGCGCGGGGATCGCCTCCGCCGTGCTCGGCTCGATTCAATTCGGGATCGCGGCCTTCGCGTCCTCCCTCGTGGGCCTCTTGAACGACGGCTCGATGCGCCCGATGGCGGGCGTCATGGCCGCCTGCGGCGTGGCCTGTTTCCTCGCGGGCCGCGTCGCGCGGCCATGACCCTCAATCGAACTCGACCTCCAGCTCGTCCGGCATGACCGTGAGCCACGGCAGACGCGCGATCCCCGCCTCGTCGCAGAGTTCGTCGAGCCGCACCTCCGTCCCGTCATCGAGCACGAGGTCCCCCCGCACGTAATACCGCAGGCCCCAGGAGAGCGGCTTTCCGCGGCTCTCCGGGTGCTCGGCGAGGTCGCACAAAAGCCTCTCGTCCTCGGGCGTGGAGAGGCGCGCCACGTGCCGCGCGAGCGCGGGCCAGAGCGGATCGATGCCTTCGGGCGTCTCGGCGAGCGCGCGGCGAAACGGTTCCGACGCCGCGCGCGGGCGCAACGAAAGACGACAAGCCTCGTGGAAGAGCCGCATGAGGGGATCCTTCGGCTCCGAGAAGGCGAGCACCGCGCGCGTCCCGGCCCGGCCGGTGCCCGCGAGCTCCACGGCCACGAAATCGAGCGTCCACGGCTCCTCCGGCAAGGCGAGCTCGTCCGCCCATACCACGGCCATGTCGAACACCCAATCCTTCTCCCAGTCCCGGGCCCAGTAGCGCGAGAGATCAAACGCCCAGTCCCGCGCCAGATCCCGCGTCCAGTACCGCGCCAGATAACGCGCCCATTCCCGCGCCAGATCGAGCGCGTGATCCCGCGCCCATTCCCGCGCCCACGACCGCGACAGATCCATCGCCCAATCCCGCGCCAGATCGAGCGCCCACGTCCGCACCCAGTCGTCGTGGGCCGCCTCCCGCGCCCACAACCGCGCGAGCGACCGCGCCATTTGCCGCGCCAGATCCCGCTCCTCCCGCTCCGGCACGAGCACCCGCCGCGCCGCCCGCCCGAGGTGCTCGCGCCGGCCCCCGAGCGAAATCAACGTTTGCAGCCGCGCCGCCGCGGGCCCGCGCGGACCGGGCCACAAATGCAGCAAGGAGAGCTCCGGAGGATCGCCCGGCCAAACGGGGCTCGAACCGCCGAGCGCCCGGCCGCGCGCCACGCCTTGCCCCTCCCCCGCCGCCGACAGGAGCCGCGACATTGCCGGCGGCTCCGCCTCCTCCCGCCCGAGCCGCGCCTCCTGCCACCACCGCGCCGCGATCACCCCGGGAAGCCAGCGCGTCCGCGACGCGATCTCGGGCCACGCCGCCGCGAGCCGCTGCCGCCGCTCCTCCTGCTGGCTCGTCGCCCAGGCCCGCGCCGCCGCGGACGCGCGCACCTGCTCGTGCACGTGGAACCGCTCGGGCAAAAGCGCGCACCACGCCTCGAATTGCTCCTTGCCGAGCCCGTCGGCGAACATGACCCCCGCGAGCCAGAACCCGTCCGCCGCCCACCCGCCCATCAGGTCCGCGAGCAGGGCCGAAAGGTGCTCCGGGTTCCGGTCCTCCACGATGGCCGCCCAGAGCCGCAACGTCTCCCAGAACGCGAGCTCCCGCAGATACGTCTGACAAAGCTCGAGCCGCGCGCGGTGCCCCTCCAGCACCGCGGCCCAATGATGGGCCGCGAGGTATTCCTGGAAGCTCAAGTGCGCAAAGGAGAACGTCCCGTCCGCCCGATCCACGAGCACGCCCGCCGCCGAGACGAGCCACGCGAGAAACCCGCGGCGCTCTTCGCGCGAGTACCGCCGCGGCAAGAGGTCACAAAGCTCCTCCTCCGTGAGCACGATCGCGCGGAGGCCCTGCGCCTGGAATCCGTTCTGCTGCATCGCGTGCGCGAGTTCCGCCACTGCGCGCATCCGCTCCGCCGCGTCGTCGGGCCGGAACATGGCCGAAGGCGCCCGCGCCCCCTCCACCTCCTTCGCCCGCGGCCGCGCCGAAAGCAGGTTGTCGAGGCACACACGGTAGAGCTCGTGCCGTTTGTCCGGCAGCGGCCTCGACCGGTGCACGAAGAGCATCATCACGAGCAGGAGCGCCGTCCGCGCGAGCGCCTGGGCCTCTGCGCTCGCCGCGACGGCCCCTGAAAAGCGCTCGCTCGCCGCGCGGGCCGCCGCCTCGTCCTCGCCGTGCACGCGCCGGTGGAACCGCGCCGCGAACGCCGCGATTTCCTCGTCCGAGAGCGGCTGCACGTCGAGCACGTCGAACCCCTCGGCGCTCGAAGGCCGGCTCTCGCCATAAGGCCGGCTCGTCACGACCGCGAGGACCCGCGGCGACGTATGGAGCAGCCCCATCAACTTCTCGCGCACCTCATTGCCGAGATCCCCGAGCTCGTCCCAGCCGTCGACGAGCAGAATCGGCCGCGGCCCCGTGGGCGCGTCGAAGAGCGCCGCGAGCGTCGTTCGTTCGTCTTGCCCCCGCACCTCGGCGAGGCGCGCCGCGAGGTAGGCTTCGAGCGTCCGCTCGCTCGGCGTGGCCCGCTCCCACGCGCGCCCGAGCTCGCGCAGCTCGATCAGGAACGGGACACAGGCCTTGCCGCCCTCGGCGAGCAGCTTGCGAAACCAATGGCGCAGGATCGTGGTCTTTCCGCAGCCGGCCGGCCCACGAATCACGAGCGGCGCCGCCCGCGTGACGAGCGCGAAGGGATCGAGCGGCGCGCCGTCGTCGAGCCGCCCCGGATCCGTATTCGTCCCGAGCCGCGGCGGCACGAACATCTCGTCGAGCCGCGCCTCCACGGGCGGCCCGCCCCCGCTCGGCTGCGTCACGCCCACGCCGCCGAGGTCCCAGCGCACGTAGCGCGCCCCGAACCGCCGTCGATAGGCTTCGACGAACGCCGCGACCTCGGCCCCCTCGAACGCAGCCGCGGCCTGTTTTTCTTCGCCAAACCCTTTCGGCACGTAGAGATCGAGCGTGGCGCCGCGCGGGCTCGCCGGATCCACCGCGAACGTCCCCGGCTCGACCTGCCCCTCGGCGCGGGCGCGGGGCGCGTAGATCCGCAGGATCGACCGCGCTTGCCGCCGCGCCGGATCGAGCTCCAGGAGGTGCACCATGGCGGGCTGGCTCTCGGGCAGCTTCTCGGGCGAGAGCCCCCAGCTCCCGGACGAGAGCACCAACGTATGCCCCTTTTCTCCGCGCCGGAAGGGGAACGCGTGGGCATCGGCGCCGTGGTGATGCCCGTGCAGCACCACCGAGACGCGCGCGTCCTCGGTCACGGCGCGCAGGCGCTCCTTGCCTTCGAAGCCGGCCGCGTCGGCGGCGAAATGCTCGATCGTCTCGGGCTTGAGCGGCCCGGGGTGGCCACGCAGCCATTCCACCCAGCTTGCCACGGCCTCGGGCACGGGCGTGATCGGGTTGTGGTGCACGGCGAGGATCGACATCCACGACGGAGGCAACCCGCGCAGATGATCGAGCAAGCGCTGGGCCTGCGCCTCCCCGAACGAGCCGCCCTGGCGGGCGTGGGACTCGCGCTCGCACGAGTTCAAGGCGGCCACGGCGATCCCGCCGTCCGGCAGGGCGAAATGGTGCACGACGGCGCCGTGGCCGATCGAGGTCACGTTCGGGAGCCCTTCGCGCGGGCGGCCGTGGAACGCCGCGACGAACGCCTCGAAGCGCGCGAGGCGCACGAGATCGAGGCGGCGCTCGAGCTCGGCCTCGTCGAAGCCCTCGTCGTCCTGCTCGATCTGCACCTTGCGTGTCTCGGCCCAGGAGACGTCGTGATTTCCGGGGACGAACACGAAGCGATCCCGCGGGACGCCGAGCGCCGCGTCGAGGTGCCCGAAGAACCCGAGCGCGGCCTCGTATTCGTTCTTGCGCGCGGCCTCGGCGATGTCGCCCGTGACCACGACGAGCCCCACGCCCTGCCGAATGCCCTGTTCTTGCCGCGCGGCGTCGATCGCCGCGGCGAAGCGCGAAGCGAGCCGCTCGCCGTCCTGGCCCCCGAAGCGACCATGCGGGCCGAAATGCAGGTCCGAGAGGTGGAGGACGAGGAGCGGAGAGGACACCGTGACGGCGAGCTTAGCGGAAGTGGGGCGCGGCATGAAGGCCCCGCGCGCGGCGGGCGGGAGAGCGCAGCCGGGGTCAGAGGCGCGAGGGGTTCCGGGCGGGCAGCGGGCGCGCGGCGGGGCAGCGGGTGGTGTAGGAGTTTGTCGGAGGGTCCGGGACAAATGCGCCCCGCATCAGAAACGGATTGCGGAGGCGGGTTTTTCCGGGTACGGGTTTGACCTGGAACATGGTTTCATCAGCACTCTCCACGAGGTTGTTTCCGTGTCTCATCCCTCTCTTCTTCGTCGCGCCGCTCCTCGGGTGCGCGCCAAGCCGCGAAGAAGAAGCGATCCTCCGCGCACCGCGGAAGGTCGCGGTGACCTTCGGTCCTCACCTACGGCTGCCGGACGAGGCGCTCCAGTGCGTACGGCGGCCCGGCGTCCATGCTTGTCCGAAGGGATGGCCCCTCCGCGGGCTCATTCCCGTCGCGCCGAAGCGGAATGCGTCATGTACGTACGAGCCAAACGGCCCGCCGACGGCGGAGCTCGACGAGAACGGCATGCCGCAGAGCGAGATCACACTGTGTTGTATCCTGACGTATTTCGAGGCGGACAGGCGGAACGCCTGCACGCGCTGAGGGGGTCGTGATGAAAGAGCAGCAACAGCAGCGACAACCGCATGTACACGTGCAGGTCACCGGACGTTCCTGGTTCGTCTTCTGGGTCGAGTTCTTCCTCGGAGGGCTCTTCTTCACGGCGAGCATCCTCGGGATCGTGAACGTGTTCGCCTCGACCATCGAGGTCGACCGTTTGGCCAGCGAAACCGCCTGCATGGGGCAACCTCGCGGGTGCGAGGCGATGCCGATGAAGTGGGAGCGTGTGCCATGGGCACACACGCTCCAGGTCAACACGACCGGCGGCACCATCAACGTCCGTTGCAGCCGCGCGCATGTGCTCCTCGGCGCGTGGTCGTGTGACGCGCTGAACGCGTTGCCGGAGCCTGTCGTGCCGAGCGTGAGTGCGAGCGCGAGCGCGAGCTCCGCGCCTTCCGCCTTGCCGGTGAAGACCCCACCTCGATCCGGCAAGCCCATCATCATCCGGATTCCGTCGGCTCCTGCCGCATCGGCAGCTCCGCGCGTGGGGCCGTCGGAGCTCCAGGTGGTCCGGGATCTCGGGGGAAAACCTCCAGCAGAGTCAACACAATAGGAGAACGCACATGCGATCTATTTTTCGTTTCAGCTTGCTCCTTGCGCTTGGGGGGACGATCGCGGAGATCGGCTTCCTCGGCTGCGGGGGCCCGCCGTGGGAGGAGCGTGTGGATGGCTGCCCCCAGGAGTTGGCCTTCGACCCATATTGCTGCCCGTGCCCTATCCCCGAGGCGTGCCAGGACCCGGACAACCCGGGGTACGGCAAGCCCAAGCCGATCCCGTGGGAGTGCCCGAACGCGTGCGACGGCCCGCCACCCCTGCCGCCGAGGTGCTCGGACGGAGGCGCGGACGGAGGTGAAGAGGACGGCGGCATGTCCCTCTGCGCGGACGGCGTCTGCGTTCCAGAGTCCCCCGACGACTGGAGGCATGGGGCCTTTTTCTCCGACTGGCGCGAACCGCCGTCGTGCCCAGACAACATGCCAATCGTCGCGTTTGAGGGCACGGCCGCGCCGCCTCCTCCTCTATGTGGCGCGTGCTCGTGCGACGAGCCCGAAGGGACGTGCACGCTGCCGCAGACGTGGACGGTCAGCTCGGCGGCGTGCGCAGATCCCGGCGGTGGTGTCAAGACAAACTTCGATCCTTCCTCAGGCTGGGATGGCACCTGCAACCAGGACAAAGCAATCCTCTCCTCTGCCCTCTGCGGCGGCGTGCCGTGCGTCCGGTCCATCACGATCTCCCCTCCGGTGATCGAGGAGCAGCCGTGCCAGGCGCACGTGAAGGGGGATCCCATCGAGCCCCCCGCCAAACTCTGGAACGGCGGACCGGAAACACCCTTCGGTCGGGTGTGTACGAGCGCCGAGCCCTGGCCGGCTTGTTCGGGACAGAGCGGGAAGTTCTGCGGGCCGGCCGGGGACGACTACGCCTCTTGTATCTTCCAGGAGGGGGAGCACCTCTGCCCCGAGGGGTGGACCGGGGAACGCCACGTCCTCTACGGCGTGATCAAGGACGAACGCGCGTGCTCGGCTTGTACGTGCGGAGCGCCGACCGGCGGAACGTGTGAGGTGTTGTGGTCCGCCTTCGGCGCACCTGCCTGCACCGACTATCAGACAGGCGGTCAGGTCACCGCAGGGATGACGGCGCCGTGCAACGACGTCATGCCCGGGGCCCCCCTCAGCGGAAAGACGGCCGAACTCCTCAACTACACGAAGGGCGCGTGCCCCCCGAGCGGGGGGGAGTTTATCGGTGAACTGTCCCTTGACAAACCTATCACGGTATGCTGCCCGGCAGCCACGACATGATGATCACTTGATCGCGTACACGAGAGATGCTCCGCCACTCACGTGGAGCGGTAGCAACGCCGGGGTGCCGTACCAGCTTGGATCGAGGCGGATGGGGCGTGGTGTCCACACGCCCTCCGCATCGATGCGAACTGTGATCGACGTCGTCAGTGGCGCCTCGACAGCTCCGCGGACGCCCACGCCGAAAAACCCGCTGTACACCGGCGCGTAGTCTTCGCGGTGCCACACCTGGACGCGCGCGGCACCGCCCATCAGGATGCCGCAGCCGAGCAGCCAGTCCCGCTTCAGGCACCCCGCGACCGAGAGGGACATCGTGTGAACGTCGAGCACGGTGTAGCCAGCCGTCCGCGTCTCCAGCAGCGGCAACCACCTCGCGTCCACCTCCCCGACGAACGCCCCGCGCTCGATCCCGAACAGCAACCGTGGCCCCACCACGATCTCCGGCGCGAGGTTGTACACAACCGAGGCCCCGCCCCCCAGGAAGTACCGCCGCGGGGCGACGCTCGGCACCGGAGTCGATTTCTCGGGCTCGCGGGCAGGCTTGGGTGGCGGCTCCGGCGGGGGCGGCGGACGCGGGGGAGGCGCTGGCGGCTCCGGCGGGGCCGGGGGTTCCTCCGGCGCCGCCACCGTCCCGATCGCGCGCATGAGCTTCGCCGCGTCGATCGCCGTCCAGTAGAGCATCTCGAAGCACTCGAACGCGGGATCGTACACGTGGTGGTCCGTGCCGAGCACCTGCCCGGCCTCGTCCTTGACCGAGACCTCCGCCGTCTTGTCGCCGTTCGGCGCGCGCCGCACCCGCACGACGAGCGTGCGGGGCGTCGGCGGATCGAAGACCGTGAACGGCACCCGCTCGACGAGGAGCGCCTTGAACTTGAGCGCCTGGTTGCACAGCGGCAGCGACCGATCCCCCTCGAACACCAGGCGGTGGTGGAGCAGCTCGTCGGCCCGGGCGGGAGACGTGGTGAGCCATAAAACGACCCCCATCGCCCCGCACGCAACACGCCGCCCGATCTTGTGAACCACGTCCCGAAACCGGTGGTCCGGAGAAACGATCTGGACCCCTCGTCGAATTTTTTCGGACAAAAGCCCTTCTCCTGGGATTTACAAACATGCAGGCAGCGCCCAGCCCCCCCGCTTCCCCGACGACCTCGGCCGACGCCGCCCCTGCGTCCGGGGAGGCGCTCCGCATCTCGGCGGCGGACCTCGCGCACCACATCACGCAGATGCGGCGTGTGGTGCGTCGATTGGGCGCGAATCGTGATCATGTCGCCGACCTCGTCAATGATGCATTCGTGGTCGCCTGTCGCAAGCCCAAATCGAAGCGCCCGGATCCAGCCGATCGCGAGGGGATGAGCCAATGGCTTTGTTCCATCGCGAAAAACATCACGCTCCGCCACCTGCGCAAACAGCAAAACGCGCCCGATATCGTCTTCGAGCAGGAGGCCCTGGAGAACACGCCCGACGCGTCGGACACGACCTTCGTCCTGGAGGAACAAACGAGGCTCGCGATTGCGTTCGGAGGGCTCGACGACATGCAACGTCACCTGCTCGTCGAGCACCTGATCCACGATCGAGGCATTCGCGATCTCGCAGCCGAGCAGGCCATGGCCCCGAGCACAATCTTTTCGCGTATCTCGGCGACGCGGCGGCTCATGCGCAAACGGCTCGCGCAGCTCGACGAGGTGCGGCCCGGCCGCCGGACCTTTGCTCTCGTGCCCTTCCTGCTCGTCGCCCTGTTCGCACGTGAGGCGCGCGCGAGGCTCGGGGCCGCGTGGCGACGGCTCACCCGATCGGCCCACCGCGCGCCGATGCGGGCGCTCCTCGGCATGGGTGCGGCGGCTCTCGTGCTCTCGTCCACGCCCTCCCCCCATCCCCATGCGATGCCCGGATCGCCCGGCGCGCGCGCATGTGGTCCCGCGGCAAGTCCCCTTCCGCCGGTGCACGATGGCGAGGCCGTCGAAATCGCGCGTGTCCCGGCGCTCGTCCCTTCGGCGCGCCCCGTTCCGCCGAGGGTGCCCGAGGTCCACGAGAACCACGAAATGCCGGCGCCGCGCAAGGGGCGCTCGGCGCTGGCTCTTTATGCGGAGAACGCCACGAAACCGGCGACGCCGGCGGCGCCGGGGGCGACGCTCTCACGCCCGGGATCGTCGCCCAAGTGAGGGGGATCAAAACACCATGAGCAACGAGCGAATTGCGAGACCGGATCCCCGGTGCACCGCGGCGTACGCCCGACGGAGCGACGGCGTCTTCTATGTGGGCTCGTCTTTCTGGACCGAAGCGGAGAGCGGGGCGAACGCGACCCCCTGGTTTGCCTTGACGCCTCGTGAAACCGAGCGATTCCACGCCGATCCTGCGATGCGGGAGAGGATCGGGCTTTCCCTCGTCGGGAGCGACCATCGCCTTTATGTCACCGCGGACAAGATCAAGAGCACGCACGGCCGAAGGGCCTTCCACGGCGTGCCGGCCGGCGAGCCGCTCACGGCGATCCTCATCGCGGAAGCCCACAAGCACGCGGCCGAAATCGTCACCCTGGCGTTGATCGAGCTACGCGCTTCCATGCCACGCGCGAAGCGGCCGAGACGAGTGGGCCCCCTTTCCTCTTGACACCTCCCCCGCCGCACCAGTTACCTTCCGCACATGGCTACCCATCTACGCACGAACACCTCTGCCCAGCTCGCGGCCGACATTTGCGCCTCCATCGCCGACGGCTTGTCCAGCGACGACGCCACGAAGCACCTCGCGTCCTTGTGGGAATCGCTCACGGCCACGGGGGACGCGCTTTCGGCGGAGCGCCGCAAGCTGGAGCGCGCGCTCGGCCGCGCGCGGGCGCGGCTCGCGGTGGCGGATGCGCAATGGGATCCGGAGGTCGCGGCGTTTGGCAGGGACGTCGTCGACCGGACGGATGGCCGCCGGGATGCGCCTCCCTATACGCGATTTTTCAAGGACGTCTCGCCGTCGGCGGCGCAGGCATTCGGAATCGAGCGGGAGGTAAAGCAGGGGCGCGCGTGGCTCGACGAGCTCGGGCGGAACCCGGACGAGCCGCTCGCATTGAAATGGACGCTGCGGCTCGGGTCGGTGACGAACAAGCTCGACGGGAGCGCGATGCAGCGCGCGGACGGGCTGCGCGCGCTGGCCTTGCAGGGCACGTCGGAGGAGCTTTACGTGGAGGACATCAACCTGGAGCTCGACCGGCTCGAAGGGGACCTGAAGAAGCTCTTCCCGGGGCAACCGAAGCGCGTCGCGGCCTTCCTGGAGCCGACGCGGCCGAAGCGGAAGCGTGAGGTGGGTTCCACGGACGAGGGTCCGGAGGGCGAGGATTCGTGAGGTAGACTGCGCAACTGGGTGGATCGAGGTCTTGATCGACCCGGTTGCGTGACGCGCGGGGGTGGTTCGAGGGGGGGAGCGCGCAGGTTGCGCGGGGTGTGGGGGGTGATCGAGGTCGCGAGGGAGGCTGTCGTGCGAGGCGCGGGGGGCGATCGAGGTCGCGAGGGAAGCGGTTGCGTGGAGCGACGGGGCGGATCGAGGTCGCGATCCGCATGGTTCTACGGGGTGCGAGGGGCGATCCAGGCGGGGAAAGAGGTTGACGCGTTGGGAGAGGGCCGGCAGGCTGCCGGGTGAGGGGCGAAGGTCATGCGTGTGGGTCCGGTGTTGTTCTTTCTGGCGAGCTTGATCACGGCCTGTGGTGGGTCCAACGTGACGGCGACCCAGTGCAAGGCCCCGGAGTGGTGTGAGGAGCAGACCAATCTTTGCTGGAACAGTTGCGGCAACCCGGGGGCCGCCCCTAGCTGCGGCAAGTGTTGCGAACAGACACGTCAGAAATGCCTCGACTGCGCGCCCAGGGAAGAGATCAAGTTCGACCGCTGTGACTGATTACGTTTCCAAGGAATCAAGTATGCGAACTGCACTCCTCATGATTGTCTCCGTGGCCCTCGCCTCGTGCGCACGTGGTGAGCCCTCCGAGGTCACACTCGAAGTCGGCAAAGCGACGCGCGTGCACGGCTGTAACGTCTTCGTGCACGATGCGACTCCTGGGGATCCTCCCGCTTCCTTCATGACGTCCGCCTGCGACGTGCCGGAATCGTTCGTGAATGAAAAAAACTGGTGGGGAGAGGGAATCCAAAGGCCAGCCACCACGATGCTTATGGGAGATTGCATGCGCCTGGGTGACCGGTTCTACTGTCTGGTCGAAATGGAACCGGGGGAGTCGGTTACGCTCAAGGCGACCTACGAGGTCACGCACCGGAGAGTCGATCATCTCCGGCCGATCCGCTGACGTCCTGCCGCCGTCGAGGAGTCATGCGAAGTTTCCTATGCATATTCGCGGCCCTCGCGCTCGCTTCCTGCGCACGCGGCGACCCCTCCGAGGTCACGCTCGAAGTGGGCAAAGTATCGCACGTGGACGGCTGCAACGTATTCCTGCATGAGGCGCTGGGAGGGGAGCCCGTCCTGGCGCTCGTGGGGCATGTGTGTGACGTGCCCGAATCGTTCACGAAGGAGAAGAACTGGTGGGGTGAAGGCCAGCGCCCCCTCTGCACCGGCATATCGGTGGGAGACTGCCTGCGCTTCGGTAAGAAGGTCTACTGCATGGAAGAAATGGACCCCGGCAAATCGGTCACCCTCAAGGCGACCTACGAGAACCTCCACGACCGCCGGTTCGACCATCTCCGCCCCATCCGCTGACCCCTCAAAACCCCCCGCTCACCACCACCCCCCCATACCCTGCCGAAACCACCGGCACCACCGCGACCCCGCTCCCCGCCGCCGCCTTCTTCTCCCCCGCGAGAATACTCGTCACGACCAGGTACGTCCCCGCGAATGCCGCCCCCACGTGCAGCCCGTACATCACGTATTGAAGCGTGTTGTACGTATTCCCCCGCGCGCACGTCTCCCGAAGGACCCCCGCCCCCGGCTCTGCGGACGTCTCCGCCGCGATGCACACGTCTTGCTGGTGCGTGAACTGCGACGCGAACACGCTCGTTCGGATGGCCTCGTTCGCCTCGGACACCTGATACGTCGACAGAATCCCGAGCCCCAGCGACACCGCCGACACCCCGAACGCGCTCATCCCCGCGACGAACCGTCCATCCCATCCGGCCCCCGGCTCGTCCGCACGCGCATGGCCGGGCACCATCATCGCGGAGAACGCCACCATCGACGCGAAAACGCCGGCACGCGTGTCACGACGGCGCGTGCTCCCCATCGCGGTCCTCAAAAAGACCCTTGCACGAGAAGCCCGCCGTACCCCTTCCCCGCGGTCGGAAGCACCTCGACCCGGCTCGACGCAGGCTTCTTGTCGCCCCGGCCGCTCGTCGCCAGGAGGTAGATGCCGACGCCGGTCATAAGCCCGGCGACCGGGAAAAACACGAGCTGCAGGAGCCTGCCCGTGTCGCCTCGATTGCAGGCGTAGAGAACCCCCTTCCTGTCCACGCCGTGCATCAGCGGCTCGCTGCCCGCGACGAGCTCGCAGACGTTGTCTTGCACGCCATACATAGACCGAGCCTCCAGGAAGATCGGGTCCGAATTCGCCGCCTGGACCATCCCCACCCCCACGAATCCCACCCCCAGCGACACGACGCCCACCCCCAGCGTCGACACGCCCGCAATCAGCCGGACATTGGGGCCGGTGGCCGACGGCGCGGGCGCCTCGGTCGGCCGCACCGTGAACGTGAGCCGCACGCGCTCCCCCTCCTTCGGCGATGTCGTCTGGATCCCGCAGCAAGGGAGCTCAATCGTGTGGGGCCCCGGGTTCACCGGGATCGGCGCGCCGAGCGCGCTGTCCTCGAGGACCGTTTTGTCGATCGTGGCCCCGCCCGCGCCGGAAGGTGCGTCAATCTGCACCGACGGGATCCTCGGCTCGAGCGCCGCGAGCTCCTTCTGCGCCTCGACCACCGCCTTGAAGAATACGTCCGGCGCGTCCGACGCGACATCCGCCGTCGCAGCCGCCTTGTACTTCACGCGCGCCTCGACAAGTTTGCCCTGCTTGGCCAGCACACGCGCGATGCGCAGGCGCACCGTGGGCGCCGGGATCAGCCGCTCGGCCCGCTCGTACCGATCGAGCGCGCGTGCCATGTCCCCCTGCTCGAAGGCCTCGTCGCCCGAGATCACGTACCCGCGAGCGATGTTCTTCTTCTGCTCCTCGCTCTCCTGGGCAGGCTGGGCCCCCCCGGAGGAGGCGAAGAGCCCCACCACGAGGAGCCACCCGACGCCCAGCGCAGCGCTGCCACGTTCGCGAGCTGACGTGTCTGCCATCCCTTCCCGTCTACACCGACCACCCCCCTGTGCAAAGCCCGGACACGCCTTGGCGCGTGACACCCGCGCACAGATGGACCAGTAAGGACCCCACGATGGCCCGGAAGCTCCTCTTCACGATCTCCTCGTACGCCTACCTCGAGCCCCGTTTCCTCGCGGCCGGCGAACTCGATCGCGGCGAGATCGTGCACAAGACCTTCCCCGACGGCGAGCGGTATCTCCGCGTCGCCGAGGACCCGTGGGGCCGCGACGTCGTCCTGCTCGGCGGCACCCCCACCGACCTCGACTGGCTCGAGCTCTACGACCTCGGCTGCGCCATCAGCACCGGCGGCGCCCGCTCCCTCTCCATCGTCATGCCGTATTTCGGCTACGCCACCATGGAGCGCGCCGTCCTGCCCGGCGAGGTCGTCACCGCGAAGACCCGCGCGCGCCTCGTCTCGGCCATCCCGCCCTGCGAGGGCGGCACGCGCGTCTACCTCTTCGACCTCCACACCGACGGCATCCCCTACTACTTCGGCGACAGCCACGTCACCCACCACCTCTACGGCGCGTCGCTCGTCACGAAGCTCATCCAGCGCACGATGGACGGCCGCTCGTACCTGCTCGGCGCCACCGACGCCGGCCGCGCCAAGTGGGTCCAGAGCCTCGCGCGTGACCTCGATGTCGAACCCGCGTTCGTCTACAAGCGCCGCGATCCCGACACGGGCAAGCTCGCCGTCACCGGCGTCAACGCCGACGTCCGCGGCCGCGAGGTCGTCATCTACGACGACATGATCCGCACGGGATCTTCGCTCATCCAGGCCGCCGCGGCCTACCTCGCCGCGGGCGCGACGCGCTGCCACGCCGTCGCGAGCCACCTCGTCCTGCCCCCCGGCGCCCTCGAAAAACTCCGCGCGAGCGGCATGTTCGAGCACATCCTCGGCACCGACTCGCACCCCGGCAGCCAGCAGCTCGCGCCGAGCGCCATCGAGTCCGCAGCGCCGCTCTTCGTGGCCGCGATCGAACGGACGTACCGCATCTGACGGACGGGCCCAAATTGGTTGGAGCCTCCGCCGATCCCGACTAGAACGTCGCCCCGGTGACTCTCGCCGCCGACGACCCGTCCTCCGCCCCCGAGCGTGAAACGCCGCCCCCGGCGCCCGTGATCCCGGGCCAGCTCGACCTCCTCGCCGAACGCGCGCTCGTCGCCACGTGCCTCGCCGCGCTCGTCTTCCTGTTCGGCCAGATCCTCCTGTTCGGCCACGGCCGCGACCAGGGCATCTACACGGTCGTCGCGCGCACCGTGCTCGAAGGCGGGATGCCCTATCGCGACGCCTGGGACTTCAAGCCCCCCGGGATTTTCCTGATCTACGCCCTCGCCCGGCTCCTCTTCGGCTCCGCGCAGGTGGGCATCCGCGTCCTCGAGGTCTTTGGCCTCGCGCTCATGACGCTCGGCATGACGCGCCTCACGTTGCGCTTCTGGGGCAGCCGCACGCTCGGGCTGCTCGCCGCCACGATCAGCGTCCTCGTCCACGCGCAGCTCGACTTCTGGCACACGTCCCAGCCCGAGTCCTTCGGCGGCATGATCACGATCGCCGCCCTGCTCTGCGCTCCACGGAGAGGCCCGTCCGGCCTGCCCTCCGCCGCGGCGACGAAGGCGCGGGATTGGCTCGTCGCGGGCTTCCTCTTCGGATTCGCCGGCCTCCTCAAGCCGCCGCTCGTGGGCGGCGCCGCGTTCGTCGCGCTCTTGCCCGCGTGGTGGGATACGGATCCCACGCGCCCGACGATCGAGCGCCTGCGCGCCGCCGCCCGTGGCCTCCTTCGCCCCTCGCTCCTCCTCGCGGCGGGCGGGGCGATTCCCATTTTCCTGTGCGCGGCCTGGTTCGCCGCGCGCGGCGCGCTCGGGGACCTGCACCGCGTCCTGTTCGTCTTCACGCCCTATTACACGGCGCTCGGCTGGCACGGCGCGGCCCCGACGGCGATGTTTTATTGGGCCTTCACCGAGTGGTTCCAGCAATACGGGAGTGTCCCCACGGTGGGCCTGCTCCTCGCGCTCGGCCTCGGCCTGGGCGCGCGCGAGCGGCCGCTCGCCTTGCTCGCGCTCGGCATTGCATTCATCCACCTCGTCGGCGTGGCCATGCAGGGGAAGTTTTTCCCCTACCATTACGGCGCGACCTGGCCGCTCACGGGTCTCGTCGCCGCGCTCGGGTATCACGCCCTCTCCCAGCGGGCGCGGGCGCGCGGGGCGCTCGGCATGGCCGGTTTTTTCCTGGTGCTCCTGATCGTGCCCTTCGGCCGGACGGCCACGAAGGACGTCCCGGGCTCGTTCCTCGTGCGCACGCAAAAACGCCTGGCCCTCGTGGCCGACGGGCTCGGCAATCAGCGGGGCCTCGACGAGCTCGCCAGCGTGGCCGACGTGAATACCGTGACGAACCGCGCCGTGGCCGATCTGCTCCGGAGCGTGGTCCCCGCGAACCGCCCCATTTTCGTGTGGGGCTTCGAGCCGTCGATCTACGACATGGCCGAGCGCGCCGCGGCGACCCGGTACATCTACAACGTCCCGCAGCGCGTCTCGTGGGCCAAGGAGGAGCACCGGAAGGTCCTGCTCGCCGATCTCGAAAAGGCGCCCCCCGCGGCGATCGTGGTCGAGCATTACGACGTCTTCCCGCACGTGACGGGCGACGCCTTCGACTCGGCGGACTCGATGCGCGATTTCCCGGAGATGCAGCGGCTGCTCGACGAGAAATACGTGCACCACACGTCGATCGGCCAGATGGACGTGTACCTGGAGGCGACCCAAGGGACGCCATGACCTCCCTGGTCCTCGCACCCGGCCTCGCAGCGGACGCGCCTCGCCCGGGCGGGGTGCGGGTCCTCGTCGAGCGCGCGCGGCGTGTCTTTGCCGGCAGCGGCGTCGTGCTCGACGGCCTCGACCTCGACGTCGCCGCCGGCACCTTCGTCGCCCTGCTCGGCCCCTCCGGCTGCGGCAAATCCACGCTCCTCCGGCTCGTCGCCGGGCTCGACCAGGCCGACGGCGGCTCCGTCAAGCTCCTCGCCCCCGCCGGCGCCGAGCGGCCCCGCATCGCCTACGTGTTCCAGGACGCCCACCTCTTGCCCTGGCGCAACGTGCTCGACAACGCCGCCTTGCCGCTCGAGCTCGCGGGCGTCGCCCGGGCCGAGCGGCGCGCGCAGGCCCACGCCGCGCTCCAGCAGGTCGGCCTCGGCGACGCGGCGGCGCGGCATCCGGCAGAACTCTCGGGCGGCATGAAGATGCGCGTCTCCTTGGCCCGCGCCCTCGTCACGCGCCCGAGCATCCTCCTGCTCGACGAGCCCTTCGCCGCCCTCGACGAGCTCACACGCCAAAGGCTCGACGATCAGCTCCGCGCGCTCTGGCTCGACCTCGGCATGACCGTCCTCTTCGTCACGCATTCGAACGCCGAGGCCGCCTACCTCGCCGAGCGATGCATCGTGTTCTCCCGGCGCCCGGCGCGGATCCTGCTCGATACGCCGATCGATCTCCCGCGCGAGCGCGCCGCCTCGCTGCGCAGCGATCCTCACTTCGCGCGCGCGCTCGGTCCGCTGCAGGACGCGCTCCTCGCGGGGGAGGCGCCGTGAAGACGTCCCTCGCCGCCGCGGCCCCGCCCCTGCTCTCGCTCGTGCTCTTGCTCGGCGCCTGGGAGGCGCTCGTGCGCGTGCTCGTGGTGCCCACGTATCTCCTGCCTCCGCCGAGCCAGATCGCCGCCGCGTTCGCCGCGGACGCGACCACGCTCGGGCTCGCGACCTGGACGACGGCCAAAAGCGCGCTGCTCGGCTTCGCGCTCTCCGGGGTGATCGGCGTGCTCGTGGCCGTGGCGCTCTCGGCCTCACGCCTGCTCGAGCGCGCGTTTTACCCCTACGCCGTCTTCCTGCAGACCGTGCCGATCGTGGCCATCGCGCCGCTGCTCGTGCTCTGGTTCGGGCCAGGCGAGCGCGCCGTGAGCGTGTCGGCCTTCATCGTGAGCGTGTTCCCGGTCGTGGCGAACGCGCTCACGGGGCTGCGATCCGTGGAGCCCGCGCTACGCGACCTCTTCCGCCTGTACGGCGCGGGCAAGCTGCGCACGCTGCTGCTCCTGAGCCTGCCTTCGTCCCTGCCGAGCATCGTGACGGGCCTGCGCATCGCAGGCGGGCTCGCAGTGATCGGGGCCATCGTCGGAGAATTCGTGGCAGGCTTCGCCGAGGGCACGCCCGGGCTCGGCATCCTCATCATGAGCGCGCCACGGCAGCTCCGAACAGACCTGCTCTTCGCCGCCGTGCTCTGCGCCTCGGCGCTCGGCCTCGGCTTGTTCGGCGCGACGAACCTCGGCGGCTGGCTCCTGCTCCGGCGGTGGCATCCCTCCGAGAAGAGCTGATCCCACGAGCGCTCAGCGCGCGTACTTCGCGTTCCGGTCCTTGACGCCAGCCGCCATCATCTCGACCGACGACGCGATCCGACGCGCGCGCGTCTCAGGCTTCTTCGCCTCCTCGATCCAGCCGACGTACTCCTTGCGGTGCGAAGGAGCCAACGCCTCCCAGGTGCGGCTCGCCGCAGCATCCTCCGCGAGCGCCGCCGCAAGGTCCGAAGGCGCCGCGACGACCAAGCCCTTCTTCGCCGCGCCCATCTTCCTCGCGCCCGGCGCCGCAGCCGAGTTCTCCTTGCGCGCGACCGTCGCCTCAGGCTTGAACCGCAGCGCCGACCAGGTCTCATCCATCGCGACCTGCGCGACCCCACCCCAGCCCGCCTCCTCGATCACCTTCCAGCCGACATCCCGCGTGAGATCCGTCTCCACCTTCGAGCTCTTCTTCGGGTAGGCAACCCAGAGGACGCCGCCCTCACGCACCGCAGAGATCGCCTTCGGTCCGCCCTTCTCGAGCTCCTTCGCCTTCTCGACAAAGAGGAGCACGACGTCAAACGCACCCCGCGCCGCCCTCCCCACGCTCGCCCCCTCGGGCAAAGGATCGAGCAGCGCCGCACGTCCTTCCGGAGCGCCGAGGACAAGGACACGCGCATTCGGCTTGATCTGGAGCTTTTTGGAGAGAGGGCTCGGGGCGGTGGTCATGGCAAACGCTCAGGCCCCCATGCTACAGGCTTTTCCACGTCGGGGGTGGAACACGGTTTGCCCCGAACGTGCACGCGCCACGCGCGCTCTGTCTCGAAGGAGTCACGCATGTACGTCGTGGTCAACACCATCCAGGCCCCCGAGCCCGAGCTTGCACGGATCAGGCGGGCCTTCCGCGACACGGCGCACGACCTCGACCAGTTCGAAGGATTCCTAGGCATCGAGCTCTGGCAAGACGAAGGCGCATTGCTCGCCGTCTCCCGCTGGTCCACACGCGAAGCCTTCCTCGCCTACCCACGCTCCGAGGTGTTCCGCAAACACCACAAAAGCCTCCGCGGCGAAGAAGCGATGACAAAGGCGCAGATCAAAATGTACGAGGCCGAGTCGATCGCCTGACACCGGTAGAGACGCCGGTGGTGGAGACGCCGCCGCGCCGGGGCGCTGCCCCGGTCCCCGCGGGGGGCTGTCCGCCCCCTCGACCCCGGACCAGGCACGGCCTGGACCGAGGGTTGAAAAACTGCGCTCCGCGCAGTTTTTCAAACGGGCCGGTGGCAAGACCGCGAAGGTGGGTGTCAAGCCGGCGAGGTGTACGTTGCCCGTTGAACCAGCAGCGCCACGCTTTGCGTTGGCAGGATCGTCGCTGGTCTTGACCTGGCGTGTTCGATGAACTGCGCATCGCGCAGTTCATCGACCCCGGGTCCAGCGCCTCGCTGGTCCGGGTCCAGGGGTGGACAACCCCTGGTCGGGGCCCGGGGTGAAACCCCGGCGCAGCGCCGCCCCCAGCTCACTCCCGCGGTGCTGGCGGCAGCGACTTCAGCGCGAGTCGACGGATTTGTTCGACCACGATCGGATCTTGCGGGCGCACCTCGCGTGCTCGTTCGAAGAGCAGACGTGCGCGTGCGGGTTTTTCTGCTTCGCCTTCCCAGCGTGCGGCGAACTCGATGAGCCGCTCGAAGCGGAGCGTGTCGCTTGGCAGCGCTGCGAGCAGACGCTCTTCGGCGCTCATCACGCCGCGCCAGTCGCGCGTGGACACGCAGAGCAGGAGGAGCGATTCGAGCGCGGGGATGTGGCCGGGGCGCAGCGCGAGTGCCTTCTCGAAGTCCGAGATCGCGTCGTCTGGTTCGCCGTGTCGTGACCGGAGCTCGCCGATGCGCACGTACATCTCGGCGCGCGCGTGGGGATCGCCGCTGGGGCCGAGCACGGAGAGCGCCTTGCGGAAGGCGGCGATTGCGCCGTTGGGATCGCCTTGGGATGCGAGCAGCTCGCCTTCGACGGTGTACCGCGCGAAGGGAGAGATCTCGCGGCCGGAGATGGGGCTCGAGATCGGCCCGTCCGTCCCGAGGATCGAGGTGCCTCCGCTGCTCGTCGCCATCGGCGGTGGTGGGAGCGAGGCACCGGGTGGCGCGGCGAGTGGGCGTGCCAGGGGGATCACGCGCGGCATGCTGCCCCAGTCTTCGTTTTCCTCGGCCCACGTGAGATCCACGTCGTCCGGCGGCGGCGGCGGATGGAACGTGCGCGGCGGGCGTGGCAATGCGAACGAGACTTCGGGCTCGCGCGGCGCCGGGCGCGGCTCCTCGGCAGGCGGAGGCACGAGCTGCGCTGCGGGTGGCGGCGGCGGCAGCACGACCTGCACTGCGGGTGGCGGCGGCGGCAGCGCGACCTGCACTGCGGGTGGCGGCGGCGGCAGCGCGACCTGCACTGCGGGTGGCGACGGCGTCGCGCTTCGCGGCAGCACGTCGAGGCGTGGCGCGGGCATCGTGGAGGTCGAGTCGCGCCGCCCTGGCTTGCCTACGACGAGTTCGAAGCTCACCTTCGCGCGTGCGTGGTGGAGGCAGGGCACGGACTCGCGCAGCTTGCTCATGAGCCGATCGAAGAGGCCTCGTGAGGTCAAGGTCCGCCCGCTCGGCAGCGCGTCGAGCTCGGCGACCATCGCTTGCGCGAGCGGCAAGCCTGCGGCGTCGGCCGTGCGCGGGCGCGCGCCGAGGATCAGCTCGATGCCGCTCGTGGCCGGATCGGTCGCTGCTTCTGCTGCGCGCACGAGCACCTCGGCGCGCGTCGGATCGAGCCCGAGCTTCGCGTCCGCGAGCTCGAGCACGATGAGCTTTGGCCCGGGCGCGCCGTCACGGAGCACGGCCGCGACGTCTGCGAGCGCGTCGCCGACGGTGGGGTTCCTTGGATCGAGGGACAGGAAGAGCTCGCCGTCGATCGACAGGAGCGCGGGGCACGCCACGTAGAGCATCACGGGGTCGCGGAAGCTCGGCCCGCGCTCGGCGAGCAGAGCCTCGATCTGCTCGGCCAGGTCGCGGCCGGGATCGGCCTCCGCGACCTGGAACGCGGCGTCTTCGCGACCGAGGCGGCTCTTGAGCTGCCCTGCGCCCGTGGCCGCAAGGGGCGCGCTCGTGACGCCGTCCTGCGCTGAAATCGCGGTGATCAAGAGTCGCATCAGGCCCGTGTCCTCAGGGGTTGGTCCCTATCAAGGGGCGAATTTACCAGGGATCGGCTCGGATCTCTCGATTTCAAAGAGAGCACGGGAACGGCAGCCTCGGGAGGCGCGAGGCTGGTAAGATGGGACGCGAGTCCCCGTCATGCACCACGCCGTCGAGCTCTTCGTGTCCTCCGCCCCCGGGGATCAGGTGATCCGCGAGGAGCTCTGCGCGCGGCTCGCGGCCTTCGTCGAAGCCGGGATCGTACGGGAATCCGTGCAGGCGGCCCCCCCGCAGGACACGCGCTCCCGCCTCCGCACCGCCGACGTGATCGTGGTGCTCGCGAGCCCCGAGGCCCTCGCGTCCGGCTCGGCCGTGGAGACGACGCTGCGCGAGGGCCTCGCGATGGAGCGTGACAAGCGGGCCGTGGTGATCCCGCTCCGCGCCCGCGCCGGCGCGCCGGAGCAAGCCGGCCTGCTTTCGGATCGCACCCTCTACCCGCGGGATGGTCGTTCCCTCGACGACGCCGAACACCAAGAGGAGCTCTTCCGCGAGGCCATCGCCGGCGTGCTCACGGGCGTCACCCTTTGCCACGTCATGGTCGGCGACTACTTGCTCGAAGACGAGCGCGAGGCCGCGGCGGCGGCCGCTTTCCAGCGCGGCATGACGCTCGCCGAGCGCCTCGCCGAGGGCGCGCCCGACGATCAGGATCATCGCTCCCTCGTCGCGCTCACGCGCGACCGGTACGCCGACGCGCTCCTCGCCGCCGGAGACGGCCCGGGTGCGCTCGCGGCGTACAGGGAGGCGCTCGTCGTGCGGGATCGGCTCGCGCGTGACGCGCCGGACGACGTCTACCGCCGCCGCGCGCTCGCGCGTTGCCACGAGAGCATCGGCGAGGTGCTGCGCGCGATGGGCGAGAAACCCGAGGCGCTCGCGGCCTACCGCGCTTGCCTCGTGCTCCGCGAGGACCTCGCCGAGTCCACGTACGACGACGAGGCGCGGCGTGACCTTTACGGCACGTACGGCCGCATCGGCCACGTCCTCCGCGCGATGGCGGATCCGCGCGGCGCGCTCGAAGCGTTCCGGACGGGCCTCGCGCTCGCGGCGCGGCTCGCGTCGGAGCAGCCGGACGTGCCTGAGATTCAGGGGGATCACGCGCTCTTTTGCTTCCGCGCGGCCACGGTGCTCGCGGAGGGGACGTCGTCCGAGCGGCTGGAGGCGCGCTCTCTCTTGCGCCGCGCGCTCGCGATTTACCGGGTCCTCGAAGAGCGCGGCATGCTCACGGAGCCGCAGGCGATCTGGCCTCCGGCGGTCGAAGCGCTCCTCGTCACGCTCGGCACCTGACTTGACGCCCGCCCGGCGGGGCGCTTCCGTCGCTTCCATGAGCAGCGGGCGTTTTGCGGGCAAGGTTGTCCTCGTAACGGGGGCGGGTAGCGGCATCGGGCGGGCGACGGCGCTCGCGTTCGCCAAGGAGGGCGCGGATCTCGTCGTCTGCGACGTCGACGAGGCGAAGCTCGACGACGTGTCCTCCGCGGCGCGCGCGCAGGGCCGGCGCGTGCTCGCGCGCAAGGTCGACGTGTCGAGCGCTGCGGCCATGCAGAGCTTCGCGGACGAGGTGCACGCCGCGTTTCCTGCGATCGACGTGCTCGTCAACAACGCCGGCGTCGCGGTCACGGGCGGCCTGCGCGACACCACGCTCGAGGACTGGAACTGGGTGATGGGCATCAACGTGATGGGCGTCGTGCACGGCTGTCACTTCTTCGTGCCGCGCATGATCGATCGAGGCCGCGGCGGCCACGTCGTCAACATCGCCTCGGCCGCGGGCTTCGCGGGCAGCCGCTTGCTCCTCGCGTACTCGACGACGAAGTTTGCCGTCGTCGGCTTCTCCGAAGCGCTGCGCGCGGACCTGCGCCGCCACCGCATCGGCGTCACGGCCATCTGCCCCGGGTTCATTCGGACGAACATCAACGAGGCGAGCCGCCGCCACGGCCGTTTTGCCGAGCCCGCGGCGCTGGAGCGCTCGCGCCGCCTCATGGAGCGCGGCGCCTCGCCGGATCTCGTGGCCGAGAAGATCATGAACGCCGTCGAGCACGATCAGGGCCTCGTCCCCGTGACGGCCGAGGCGCACCTGATCTATGCGCTCAAACGTTCGGCGCCGGATCTGCTCGCCACGATCTGGCGTCGCCTCGAAGCCTGGCAGGCACCCGAGCTGTGACGTTTCCTCTCGTCTCCCCTCTCCCGCGCGGGAGAGGGGTTGGGGGTGAGGGATTCGTTCCTCCCGCGATGGCACGCCACGTGTAGCTCCTCTGCTCTGCGCGCAAAGGGGGCGGACGCGCGCGGGAGGCACGGTGAGCCATGCGCATCGCGATGATCTCGACCCCATTCATCCGCATGCCGCCCATCGGCTACGGCGGGACCGAGCTCTTCTGTTACGAGCTCGCCGAGGAGCTCGACACGCGCGGCCACGCCGTGACGGTGTTCACGACGGGCGACTCCATCACGAGCTGCCGCAAACGCGCGCTCTACCATCGCCCCGTCTGGCCTCCCACGGCCGCCGACGAGGTCAACCACGTCGCGTGGGCGCTCGCGGAGATCGCGCGCGGCACCTTCGACGTGGTCCACCTGAACAGCCCGCTCGGCCTCCCGGTCTCCGCCTTTTTGCGTGTGCCGATCGTGTACACGTTGCACCACCACCGCGAGGAATCGTTCTCGCGGATCTACGCGTCGCACCCGCAGGTCTACCACGTGGCGATCAGCCAACGTCAGCTCGACCTCGAGGTCCCGCTCGCGCGCGCGCGCGTCATCCATCACGGCCTCTCGCCGAACCGATACCCGCCGAGCCTCCACGACGACGGCTACCTCGCGCACATCGGGCGTTACTGCGAGGAGAAGGGCACGCACCTCGCGCTCGACCTCGCGCGCCTCGTGGGCATGCCCATCCACCTCGGCGGCCGCACGCACCCGCAGGATCGAGCGTTTTACGAGGAGTACATCGCACCGCGGCTCGATCTGCCGGGCGTCCTCGACCACGGCGAGGTCGACCACGAGCAGAAGGTCCGCATCCTCTCGGGCGCACGCGCGCTCGTGTGTCCCCTCCTGTGGGAGGAGCCGTTTGGCCTCGTCGCCGTCGAGGCCATGCTCTGTGGCACGCCCGTGATCGGCTTCGCGCGTGGCTCGTTCCCGGAGATCGTCGACGAGGGCGTGACCGGCTTCCTGGTCCCCCCGGACGACCTCGACGCCCTCGCCCGCGTCGCCTGCTCGCCCGAGCTCGCGCACTTCGACCGGCTCCAGTGCGCGCACCGCGCCCGTGATCGCTTCAGCACGTCGGTCATGGCGACCGCGTACGAGTCGGTCTACCGCCGCGCCGTCGCGCTCGGGCACGCGGCCCGCGCGCGTGTCGCGTGAGCGGTAAGGTTCCAACGGTAACGTTCCCGGTGGACAACGCGCCGCATCTCGACTGAAGTCGCACGCCATGCGTTGGTTTGTCACTCCCATCGTTTGCGTCGTCCTCGCGGGCTGCGGGGCGACGCCACCTGCGGGCGGCTCGGGACCCAAGGAGCCCGTTGGGCCTACCGCGACAGGCGAGCAAGGGTCCTCCCCCGAGGGAACGCCTGCCGAGGGCACCCCCAAGGACCCGGACACGTTGCCGCTCTCGGGCACGCTCACCGACGAGCAGATCCAGGCGGCGGTCAACGAGAACGTGAAGGCGTTCGACAGTTGTTACACGCTCGGCGCGGACAAGGACGGCAAGCTCGCGGGCACGGTGACGTTGCAAGCGACGGTCGGTCCGCTCGGCGTGGTGAACGAGGCGAGCGTGAAGAAGTCGACGGTGGGAAACCCGAAGGTCGACGACTGCGTGCGCAAGGCGTTCAAGACGATCAAGTTTCCAAGGCCGGCAGGTGGCGGGACGGTGATGATCACGTACCCGATGACGTTTGGTGGCGAGGTCGTGATCAAGAAGTGACGAGGGCCGCGCGGAGGAGTGCGGAGCAGCGCGGGCAGGACCTCCTCGGCGCAGCTGCCGAGGAGGTCGTCGTGGGCACGCGAGGGGGTTCGAACGGTCGAAGGGTCGTCGGAGAACGTGACGCGTGGGTGTTCGAACGGTCGAACGGGCGCGCGTCACGGTGACGCGGAGGGGTTGGGACGGTCGGAGACCCGCGGGAGACGGTGACGCGGGGGGGGGTCGAACGGTCGAACGGGCGCGCGTCACGGTGACGTGAGGGGGTTCGAACGTTTGGAGACCCGCAGGAGACGGTGGCGCGGGGGGGTTCGAAGGCTCGAACGGGCGCGCGTCACGGTGACGCGAGGGGGTTGGGACGGTCGGAGAGGCTGAAACCGCTGCGGACGGGGGGGCGGTTTTCCATGGGGAGGCCGTGGTCCGGCTGGATCGCGTGGTCAGCGTTGCGTGTGGTGACGGCGGGGCGCGAGGGCGAGGAGGGTTCCGGCCGTGGGAAGGGTGACGGCCTCCATGCCTGTGGAGGCGGAATCACCTGCCGTCGAGCACGTGCAGTTGCCCTTTTAAGATGCGCGCGGTGCGGAGCGACGGTGCGGGCGCTCGTGCCGATATGAACGTGTGGGTGAGGGTGTCAGAGTAGTGCTAGCTTTCGCGACGCTGTATCGGATCGCTCGTCCCAAATTCGGCGTAGTTTCTTCTCGCCTGGTTCAAGCTCACAGCATTTGCGCCGCCTTCAAAATCCGGCTTTTGACTCTGAATTGGGTCATCCTCCCAGTCGCATACGCGACAGATTTCGTAATGCCCTCGATCTGGCAGTGTGAGTAGGCCACAACAAGGGCATGCGCAACGGTTCTCATGGCCCATGCTTCTCCACCTGTTCCATCCAATATGCCATGCCAGTTGTAGGACGAAATAGCGTCTCAATCGTCCCATCTGCTTTCGCTGTTGCAAACTCGTTAGTCCGCACATTATACCGAAACCGAAAACCTCCCTCTGACGTAAAACCCAAAACATCTCCTCCCGGTACAGGCTCCGTGTTGAGCAGATTGCGTGCACGTTTGGCGTACCCCTCTTTAGTGATGTTTCCTGTGCCCCATTCATTCTTACGCCTGGCATGCTTATTAAAATGGTGGTCGAGGTGCTCCTGCGATGCAAACCCGCTCGCTTTCCATTTAGGCGTGGGCAGCAACTTCGTTGGTTTGGGGCCCGGAAGCATCCGAAGACGGCTCGCCAACGACCTCGCTGTATTAAAGGCCTTGACGAGACCTTGAACAACGACGGTCGCACCCATTTGAATACCGCTGGCGACCATTTGCAGCACGGAACTATCGGGACCATTCGTGCTTTTCCCTCCCACGATCCCGTGAGAACTAGCTCCTTCCTGTGCAAAATCGTGATCAAATTCTGACTCAACAATGCCGGCGAGCAATGCTAGCTTCTCAGCCAGCTTTTCAATGCTAGTTCTATAGGATGCACCTGATTCTGCGCTCGTACCTTTTCCTTCGGCGTTGCCCGTCCCCTTGCCGCCCGGGCCATGGTGCTCGCCTGGCCCCTTCGGGACATTCGCATCACCCGGTTGTCCGGAGCCTGGCGGAGCTGGAGGAGGGCTTGGGGGCGAAGGCGGGAGCGGCGGCTTCGGTGGCTGCCCGGCTCCCTTGCCACCTTTAACGTAGGTACCCGCTTTATGTCCGGGTTGATTGAGATAACCCACCCTCGCACCTTTGGGAATACGCGCCGGAGGCAGTCTATTGAGCTCCTCCTGCGTGAACCGATGTGTAGGTTTTTGGGCGTCCGTGCCGTTAGGATCAATTAGTTGAACTGGGTTCCCACGCACATAGGTATACAACCCCGGCCCATCTATCAACCCCGCCGGATCCGCACTCGTCCACCTCGCAAGCCAGGGCGCGTAGTACCTCGCCCCGTGATAGTACAGCCCGGTCTCCTCATCCCGCTCCTTCCCCGTATACCTGTACCTCTTCGCGCTGACCTCCACCCCGCTCGCCACAGCGTGGTAGGCGCTCGTCCCATATGGATGGTACTCCTCGTAGCTGATGACGAGCCCATCCTCATCCAGTTCCAGCGCCGCAGACCCCAGATGATTCCCAAGCTGATACCGGACCCGCGACGTCACCACGAGGTTCGGATCCGACGCATCGACCGTCTTGGTCTCCACCATCGCAGTCCGCCGCGCATCATCCATCACGTGGAACGTCTCCCGCTCCAGCACCACCGCCCCTAGCTCATGCCGCCGGTACACCTCAAAGCCGCCGAGGTAAATTCGCTCCTCGACGATCCCGCTATGCTCCCAAACCTTCCGCACCCGCTGCCCACCAGCGTCATACGTGAAGTAGACCGTCCCCCCGCCGCCCTTGTCGACCTCGCGCTTCTGGTCCTTGAAATCCCACTCGATGCCATCCAGATGCGGCATCGACGTCATGCTCCCGTGCTCGTCGTACGTATACGTCGCCGAGAACTCGGTCTCATCATCCCCCGGTAAGCTCGTCCCAAGCAGCCGATTGCTCGTTTGCGCGATATCGTATCGCCGCGCCCAGCTCCCCGTGCTGCCCTGCGCAACGTGGATCATCTTCAAGATGTTGCCGACCGCATCGTACTCGAAGCTCTCGGCGTAGTTACGCATCGCCTGCGGATCATTGGGGTTCGCCGCACTCACCAGCGGAAACCCATCCGCATCCTGCTGGATATCTGAGTTCTGCCCCGAATGCTCCCGCCCCGTCGCCTCGATCAGCCGATAGATCGCATCGTACTCGTACTTCCAGACCGGCTCGACCAGCTCGCTGTTGTGGTAGAGTGCCTCCTGCGCCAAGTCGGCAATCTCGACGATGTTGCCTACCGGATCGTACGTGTAACGCAGGTCCTGGAGGAGCGAATTATCGGAGGTCCGTGTGGTCTTGAGCCGCGTCAGCCGGTAGGTCAGCGGGTCATAACTGTACTCCGTGACCACCCCGTTCCCGTAAGCGATCTTCTCCCGCTGCCCCTTCGCATCGTAATCGATGTCGTCGACAAATGTAGTCCAGCTACTCGCACCTCGAATCCGCGCCTCCACCTTCTCTAGCAGACTCGCCTCGTTGTACGTCGGCTTGATCTCGCTCTGGTCCGGCGTCGTCATACTCGTCGGCCGATTCTGCGCATCGTACACCGTCGTCTGCGTGAACACCTCCGCCTCGAGCGCCACCGACCCCGACCAATCGAGCTGCGTCGAATAGTTCTGCGCAAGCTGCCGCTGGCTCTCCAGCAAATTCCCCTTGAAGTCGTACTCGACCGAGGTCACCACCCCGGCCCCATCCTTCACCTGAACCACCTTCCCACGCAGATTCGCGTCCTCCGGATCCGTCTGCCCCTCGCCATACACCGTCACCTCGGCGAGCACCTCCGGATCCGCCCCCTTCTGCACCCACAGCCCTGTCCGACGATTCAGCGCATCGTACACCGAGCGCACCACATGCCCCCGGCCATCCCACCCCCGAATCGGGTTCCCGAGCACATTCGCCAGCGTCCACCGCTCCCCAGAATCGCAGCTCTTCTGGTACAGCGTCCGCCCGAGCATGTCGAAGACATACTCCATCGCGGTATTCCCACGGGCATCGATGATTGCCCGCGGATTCCCCTCAATATCGAGCACCGCCTTCGTCGTGTACACCCCTGCGGTCTTGTTGTCCTCGACCCCGCGCACCGACCTGCCCAGCACGTCGAAATGCACCAGCGCCGGCGTCTCCGCATGCTCCTCGGTCAGCTCCGCCGCACGCTGCTCCTGCGCGGAAGGCGTCGGCGTCGCGCTCGGCTGCCTCGCGGCATACCAGGGGTTGCCCGTTTCGAGCACCGTATCGTTCCCATCCCAGCTCGCCTGCTGCCAGGGCGTGAACGTCACCCGCGAATGCGTCCCGTTCGGCAGGTCCGTTCGGATGAGCCGGCCGAGCGGGTCGTAACGCAAGACCGGCGTCACGCCCCATTCGACCAGCTCCTGTTCGTCCTCGTATTCGTGGGTGGCCGTGAAGAACGGCTCGTACTGCTTGACGGGATTGCCCTTGTTGTCAATGACCACGCGCCCCGTGCCCACCCATCGCGGCGAGGCGGTGGCCAACACTACCGCGCCGTTCTCGTCCTTGACAAGCCCCCCGTTCTCGTCCCGCACCGGCGCCGGACCGGGCTCGGCCTGCACCTTCTTCAGGATCTCACGCCCGAGCCCGTCGAGATACGTGTAGCTATGTTGCCACGGCGTCAGCGCATCCCCGTGCCGCTCGCGCGCGGCCGCATGCACGACGTTGGGTTTGCCCGTCGTGCGCCAAACGTCGAGATCGTGCTCGAACGTCGTGGTTGGCTCCTCCAGTGTGTCTCCGTCATTCGAGCCGACCTTGCCCATCACGGCCGTCGCCACGACCATCCCGAGCTCGTCGAGCTTCACGGCGCTACGATTGCCGTTCGGGTCGGTGACAAGCGTGGGCCCGAGGACGCGGTAGTCGTTCGTCGCGGTGACAGTATTGCCGAGCGCGTCCTCGGCAGATGTCACGAGCAAATTGTAAGTGTCGTACGTGATGGTCGTGGAATTGCTGAGCGGATCCAGGATCTCGACCGGCAAGTAGAACTTGTCCGGGTCGAACACCTGGCGGCCGGTTCGCACCCAATAATCGTCGTTCTCCTCGATGTACCCGCCCTCGGTGAGCATGGTCGAGATCACGCGCGTGCCATAAGCCGCGGTCAAGAGCCCAGGAGTGAAGGCAAGCGCGTATGTCTCGTAAGACAGCGCGAGCGCGTCGATGGTACCGAAGGGCAGCGCCGCGGGGGAAGACCCGGACAGCGTCGTGCTGTTGTAATAAACCTGTCGAACCTGCTCGACCAGACGCTTTTGCATCGTGGTGCCGTTGGGCGTCGCCTCATAGGGGATAGCAACAGCGGCGTTCACAGCGCTGAACACGTCACCGAACGAAAACAGCGTGCTCCGTTCCGTAGAAAGCCCCGTGAGCTCGTACGTTCGCTTCTCCTTGGGCACACCGAGGCGGTACCAGCTCGCCTGCTGATCCTCGTTGACCACGTCGGTCTCGGTTAGCGTGGCCAAGAGCCCCTGCTCGGGTATGTCCAGCGGGATGCACCGCCGCGCATACGCGATGCTCGCCGAGCGCGCCACGTGACCGAACGGGTCGACCTCGAGCGCCAGCGTATGCACCACGCGCGGATCGTCATGATTACGCTCGTAATGAACCTCCACAGACTCACGAGCGTACGCGAAGAACGACCCATACGCCTTCGCCGTCGAAGGCTGTACCCGAACAATTGCGGGGCAAACCTCCGTCACGACATAGGGATGCGACTCCGCCTCGGAGCCATCGAGCGCGTAGACCTCCGTGCGGAGGATCTGCCCCTTGAGCGCCCGGCACGCCTCACGCGAGTCTCGCGGCGACAATCCCGTCTTCAGCACAGCATCGGGAAATTCCGGTCTCTGCTCGTCGCCCGCGTAATACTCCTTCTCGAACTGCTTCGTGATCCGATTCCTGTCGATGAACGCGCCCGTGTGGAACCACATCTTCGTGAGCACCGGCGGGAGATGGAACTCCTCCTCCGTCGGCGGAGCCTCCGCGAAGAGCCCTTTCCCGCGCTCGGCCGAAAAGGACTCCGCGTCGAATTGCTCGACGAGGCCAAACCCCCGGAACTCGCGCTCCGCCCCGTCGTAGTACCCGTGATGATACTTGTACGTACTGACGAACCGCGCCTTGCTGACCGCGTCGAACGTCTCCACGCGCGTGAGCACGTGCACGGGGAACGATAGCCGCGTCACCCACGGCTTTCCAGCCTTCAGGTCCTCCAGGTAAAACTTCGTCGAGGGCGCATACTCGAGCTTCGTCTCTGCCCCGAGGTTATTCTTGACCGACGTGAGCAGATACGGCTTCTTGCTGCCCAAGAGATCGATGTACCGCATCGGCGGCTTCGCCACGCCCCGCCACGGCGACGACCACACGAGGCACGCCGTCCCGGACCCGAGCACATCGACCACGCCCACGGTGGACATAGAATCGGCCGTCGGGAACCCCGGCATTCGCACTGGCTCGCTCCAGCCATTCCCCGCCTGGTTGAACACGAGGACCGCCCCTTCGCCGGCCACGTACACGATGTCCGTGGTCCCCGTCCCGTCGATATCCCCGAGCCGAATCCGGCGCGGGTCGAACGTGTGAGAATCATCGAACAGCGGCGCCTTGCTCATCTGCACCTTGGCGCCGAACCGCCCTCGCCCGAGGTTCGGCCAATAGCAGATGCTGCCATTGCGTACGCGCACGATATCGGGCAAACCATCCCCGCTCATGTCCGCCACGAAGATCGCCTGCGTCATGTCCGCGAACACGAGCGTCGGGCTCTTGTCCTCGTCGTAGATCTTCGGCAGAACCCGCGGCGGCCCCCACCCGCCCTTGCCAAGCGACGGGTACCAGAGCTGCACGTGATCGGTCGTGACCAGAATGTCATCGAGCCCATCGCCGGAAAGGTCGATGAAACGGACCCGCGGGTCATTCCAGTTGACGTTCGGCTGCGAAGGAAACGGCACGAAGGGCCCCCAGCCCCCCTCCAGCGTGCGCTCGTGATAACCCGAAGTCCCTTCCGGCGTGAGCTCCACGAGGCATTGTCGTCCCTCGCTTCCGACGTCGAGGAGCTGCGCCCCGCCACCCGACGCCATCGTCGGCCGGCTCGCGAGCAGGCGCGCCGGGGCGAGGTGCCCATCCCCGAGGTTTTGCTTGTAGTAAAATGCCCCCTGCTGTTCGCAGAGCACGCCGGGAATGCCCTCACCGTCGAGGTCGACCCATCGTGCGGTTTGCCCATCCACACCGCCGGGGAGGTCTTCGAGGCTTCGTGGGTCGAGCAGCTTGACGGCGGTCTGGAGCTCGGGGAGCGAATACCCGAGCTCCAGCGGCGGCAGGGATTTCTTGGAGTAACCGCTCTCCGTCTTGATGTACCCCGACTGCGTAGCCGAAATGAGCCGGGTGAGCGCCGGCCCTTCGGCATACGTGAAGTCGGTCGATCGCACGAGCACGGGATCCTCGCCGAGCTCGGGGAAGTGGTGGAACATCAGCGCTCGCCGGCAAAGGCGGTACGTACGGATCTCGAACGTCGAGCGGTAGCTCGAGAACGGATCCTGCCGGCAGGGCCAGGTGTTCTCCTCCGCCGGCGTCGATGCTGCTGCACCGTGCTCGCCGTAATCGAAGACGACCTCGAACAGGAAGTCCTGCGCCTGGAAGGGCACTGCATTCCCATACCGGATCCGCTTCAGGTAGCGGTTCACGACCGGCGCGTCGCCCGAGAGCCGCTGCCTCTCGTAGACGACCTTCGGCACGTTCGCAAAGTCTTCGGCCTTGTAGTCATAGACGATGACATTCCCGAGCGCGTCCTCGGTGCGCTCGAGCAGCCAGGAATAGACCTTGGTCGAAGCCGCAGGGCTCGCGATACGAGCCCCCGCGGACTGACCATAGATGCTCGTAACGTTGTCCTTGGTCGTGGCGCGCCAGTAAACGTTGCCGTCCCCCTTCTCGGTGACGCGCTCGATGCGCGCGAAGAGGCCCTCCACCCGGGGTCGATACCGCTCGATGCGCTCGACGGCGTCGTCCTTCGGGACATCGCGCACCCAGTTGCCTTCCCCCTCCTCATCGAGCTTCGGTACGAGGTCTTCCGCGCCCGACAGGATGAACACGTCGGATTCGCGGAAGTCCTCGTACTCGGGCAAACCACGCTCGGTCTTGCGGGAGATCGAGGGCACGGAGAGCCGAAAGCCCACACCAAAGGGCCCATTGCCACCGCCGGAATCGTACGCGACGGCGAGCTCGGGTCCGAACCCGCCACGGCCTGGCGACACCGCAATCGGGACCGTCAGGGATCCCGTGCCGCTCACCAGGCTCGCGGCGAACTTCTCGCCGAGCCCACGAACCGCGCCGCCCCCCTTCGGAAGCGACGGGCTCGGGGCCTTGACCGCCTCGGGCGCGGTCGTCTTGGGCTTCGGTGCAAAACCTTTGTGCTCCATGGCGTGCCCTCTCTCCTGTTTCCGCGTCGCTTCGAGCCTATTGCTTCTGGTACTCGCAGACGATCCAGAGGTCTTCGAGTTCGCTGGGGGTCGCGTCGCTGACGGTCAGCGTCCACGGGGCGAATTCGGTCGACGTCTCCGCCAAAATCGGAACCGGCGCGTCGAGGTACGCCTTGGGCTCGGGGGGCGTCTCGGGTTCGACCTCGTCGATGCTGGCAACGAGGAGCTTTCCATACTCCCCAGCGATCAAGGAGATGCCCGTGAGCGAGTCCCCCGCAGCGTCGAGAGCGACCGTCAGCGACCCGTCCGTGCCGTCAGACCGTTTGGCGAAAAGGTGTACCCTCTTGATCTCGAGCTGGCGATTCCCGACGAGCGGCTGGAAATGCCGCAGCGCGAACGGCAGGGAGAGGGGATGCGTCGCCGGCTCGCCTTCCCCCGTGAGAAACACGTGCCAAGCGTCGGGGAAGTCCGTCTTTGCGCTGAAGAGCCGCAACCCGGTCGGGCCTGCATCCGACGAATCCAGAGCCCCCAGCGCGTCGAGCGCCCCATCCTTGAGCGATTCCCCACCGTCCCGCGCCGTGTAGCGCACGTGAAGGACCACGTCGTGAACGGCCGTCGGGTCGAATCGGTTGGTCTTCCCATCGAGCTCGATTCGCCACGTGCTATCGGCGCCGCTCCCCTCGAAGGGCAGATAACGTTCGTCGCGGAAGACCAGTTCGAAGAGCCCGGAGTCGCTCTGGCCGCTGCTCGTGACGATGGCCTGGATCGCGCCGTAGTGATCCAGCCACCGGTCGTCGGCGCTCTTGCGTGAATAACCGCCTTCATCCCCAGGCAGGAGTGTGCTGTTCATGCGCACGCTGCTCCTCAGCATCGTGAGCTTGCAGTTCACGCTGACGTAGGGCCCGTTCACGACCGGAATCGTCATGCTGACGGACTTGATGCGCCGCAAGTAATGCCCCGGCCAGTCCTGATCGAAGAGCGATTCGGGCAGTTCGACCACGCACTTGCCCGTTTCCCGCAATTTCAGGAGCGCCTGCGGATTGATCTCGGCCAGGGATACGTGCTTCGTGATCTCGTACTCGCGCCTGTTCTGCTCCAGGTACGCGGCCTCCATGCGCCGGAGGTCGTGCTGGAGCTTCTCGCCCGCGAGCAATCCCTTCTTCAGGCTGTCCCAATAGCCGAACTGGACGTAGCTCGCCTCGGGCTGCGCGAGTTCGAACTGGAACGCGCGCTCGGCCCGCTTCGCGAGTTCATAAGCGAGCTTGTAGCCCTGGAAGTACACGGCCGAGACCTGCGAGACCATCCAGTCGTAAAGCTCCTCGTTCGTGTACTTGGTTCGCAGGTAGTCCTCGACCTCCTCCGCGTTTTTCACGGAGAGCTCGTGGTTTTGGAGCTCCTTCTTTGCGATTTCGAGGCGGATCTCCGCGGCGACGATCTGACGATCGATTTGCTCGAGCTCCCTCTGTGCAATTCGCTCCTGGAGCTTCCACTCCTCCCAGCGGCGCTTGTAGCTGGCCGCCGTCGCACTCTGCGCCGCTCCCGCATGGTGAATGCTTGCAAGCAGGGAGTGGAACTGTGCACCGGCGTCCAGGACGCCACCAAGCTGGACGCCGCCAAACTCGCTCTTGATGTCCGGGGGGAACGGGCCTCCAATCGAGATTTGCGGGAACAGCTTCAGCACGGAGGCGAGCGTCTGTGCGTACCCCGCATTCGTAGTCTCCAGATTGGCGAGCCCCGTGAGCGTGGCCTGCATCTCTTCTTCGGCAATCGTGTACTCGATCCTGCTATAGAACGACAGACGCTCATCAATCACGGCCCGCGAGCGTCGAATTGCCTCGAGCGCCTCCTTGGCCTCGTCGACCTGACGCTTCCTGGTCTCGCGCACGGCCGTGAGCACGTCGAGTTCGTGCCTCGAACGCAAGAGCGAGAGCGACTCGCCGTCCCGTTTTTCGAGCGTCGCGAGAAGCGCGCCCCCCATTCCAATCACGCTGCTCGAGAACTCCAGTGCCTTGGGCTGGAGCACCGAAAAGCGGTAGAGGGGCAGCGGGACATTGACATCCGACAGAAGGGAACCAATGTCCACCCCGGCCGCCGTCGCCTTCACGAGCAACGCCGGATCGATCGGCGGCTCGAACAGCGGGAGCTGCCGCACCGTGCCGTCGATGTTCATGCAATGGCGGATCTTGAAAAGCCGATCCGCCACGGTGTCCCATAGCGCGAGCATCTTGTCGTTTTGCGGCACGCAGAAGTAGAGCGTCCGGAGGGCAGGCGGCGGCTCGCGTCGCGTACATCGAGCGTTCAACGCCGGCGCCGGCATGATGGCCTCGACCTCGACGAGCGCGTTCGAGAAGGCGTCGATGGTCGGCTCGAGCGCCGCATACGTACTATTCGGTACGGCCTGCTCCTTCACGAGACGCGGGCGCTCACCGAGAATCTGCGCGGCCAGGATGTAGAGCTGCGTTGCCTCGTTGATCGACTCGAGCGTATCGCGCTGGAACAGGCTATCACCCCACGCCAGGAGGTTCTCGACGTACTTCATCACCACCGCCTTCTGGTAGGCGAGCGGTCGCATACGCGCGATCATGTGTGGATTGAACGGTGTTTCCCGCCAGCGCGCGATTTGCGCGACCATGTCCTGCGTGGCTCCCGATTCGGAAGAGAGCCCGAAGAGCTCTGCGATGAGCTGGGCATTCGGGTTCTCGACGCTCTGGTTCTCGGTCGAGAGAAGCTCGAGCTGTGCCTGAATCGAGGCGAGGTCGACGTTCTCGCGGAAGGGACGCACGTTCCAGTAGCGCTCGGGCCCCTTTCCAGGCGCCCCACCCGTCGGATCGAAGATGTAGCGGAACCAGCGGTCCGCCTCCTCGAAGCGGGTGTTCTTGGACAGACGCGTGGCGACGAGGAAGGGCGCGTGGAAAAACAGCTCCCAGTTGTATTGCGAGTATGCGCCGCCATAAGAGAAATCGACCGTCGCCTTCGGGAAGGGCTGGCCCGCATGAGCCTGCGGGCTGTAGGACCCCGCCATGGGCGCCGAGCGGAGCTGGATCGGCGACTCCTGCTCGGACCAGCGCAGCAGCCCGTCCACCCCTCCCTTCGCGACGAGACGCGTGAACTCGCAGGTGTACGGATGGTAGAAGGCATGGAACCTGTAGAACCGCTCGATCTCGTAGTCGACCTCGAGAGCGAGCTTGGGCTCGTTGGCCCACTCGAGGACCACTTCATCGAGGTCGCTTCCTGCATCGCCGACGATCGGCGCCTGCCCATTGGGGATGACCTTCGCGAGATCCTTCCACGCGGTCGTGGTGCGGCGCTGAAGATCCATGAAGAACACTCGTCCGAAATCGTTGAGAAACAGCGACTCCTGCGATCGCTGCTGGCCCAACTCGACGAATTCGCGATTCTTGTCCTGGAGAATCCAATACCGGTCCCCCGCGGTCCTCCCGAGCACCGGAGCGCCGATCGACCACGTGTCCGCCGATGCCGAGCCCGATTTGTGCATCGGAAGCATGACGGCCTGCGGAATCACCTGCTGCTCTTCCTCCTCTTCCTCGTTGTAGACGGTGATGGGTGTCTTCTCCCAATCTGGGATCTCTTTCAAGCCCATGAACACCGACGTTGCATTCTCCGGAGCCCAGCCAACGCGAGACGGACCATCGCTCCAGGCGTCGTCCTGGGTGAAGGTGCGTGCCTCCGTAACAGCCTCGAGCGCGCCCGAGCACGGCCCGATCTTGAACGTCCCCGCCACTGCGTAAACCCGCATGTAGTCGCTCTTCTTGATCCCGTACCAGTTGACGAGGCAGGTCACCGTCAACGCCGTGCTGTTGCTCTCGACCATGAAGGAGATCCACTTGCGGTCGAGCGCGGGGCGCACGGTGATGCCCAGGTTCGCGGTGGTCTTGATCGACCCCCAAGCGCCGTCTCGGAGCTCGCTCCACGCGAGCGAGATCCTCCAGTGCTTGCGCGGCGACGGGTCGTCTTTTTTGGTATCGTCGGCCCGCTCCTCGAAGACGGGCCAAAGCAGATGCAGCCTGCGATTCCAGATCGTGGCGAGCAAGTGATCGCCCGGAATGTCGAGGTCGACCTTCTCCCACGCCGTCCAGTACTCTGAATCGATCCGCTTGCGATGATAGTAGCGGTGCGGCGGCGCGGCCGTCCTCGCGATCACGTGAAGGACATCCACATCCTCTTCGCGCTCGTGGCACATCGCCGCCACGTCGAGCCGCCCCACCTCGTGTAGGCTATCGAGATACTCGAGGTACGCAGACTCGGCCGTCTCCGCGTTGATCTCGCCCTGAAGCAGCCGGCTCTCCAGCGTCTTGAAGAACGGCGTCTTGTCGTCACGGAGCTCCGGTTCGATCCAGTTCTCCGGATAGAGGAAGACCTTGCGGTTGGCCTCCCAAACGCGATAGCTCTTCAGCCATTGCCACTCACGGGCCGCCTCCTCGTCGAGCTCGACCTTCTCCTTCTCCAGCAGGAGGAACGCGCGCTGAACGAAGGTCTGGACGGAGCCGATGGCCTGCTTGATGCGGGAGGTGAGCTGGCACGGGCTCATCTCCACATCGACGAGCAGGTCCTCGAAAAGCTCGTTCGGCCCCGCATAGTCCCGCTTCGCGACGAGATACCCGACGAGCGCGTTGCGCTGCTTCTCGCGCAGCACGTCCCGCAGCGGACGGGCCACCTCGCTCCAGCGCGCGTCGTCGTGTTTGGCACGCGCCACGCGCTTGATGTCGAGCGCGATGGCAACATTGGTAGCGTCGTCGACGTCGGCCCAAAGCGTGCCTTGTGCAGCGGACGCGCCGAGGCGGTCGAGAAGTTGGAAGGCGCGGTGGAGGCGGAGAAGCCCCTTCTCATCGCGGAGATCCGGCAACTCGAAATCAAAGGTCTCCGTCATGAGGTACTCGACGCCGTCACGCGGCCACCCCGTGCGCGTCGAGAGCTCGTCGTAGAACGACGCGGCCGGCCCCGCATTGCTTGCCTTCGCGAAGATGGCCAGCAAATCCTCGCGGCCATTCCGCAGCGTATCGCGGAAGGAGGCCAGGTCGACGAGACGCATCAACTTCGCGAAACGCCCCTGCCGATCCGTGTCTGCGTCCTCCCCCCGGAGCAGCAAGGTATTCAGATCGAGCCATCCCGGCGTTGCGCCCGTCGGGTACGGCGAGGCCAGCTCCGAGGCGTGGAGCCTCAGCCGTTGGATGACGAGCGCAGCCTTGTGAAGGAGTCGGACGGCGTTTTGGCGCTGCCCCTCCGCCGCGATGGCGGGCGGAACGTATTCGAGAGCCGCGTTCATGACAGGCATGAAATCAGCAATCGCAGAGGCGCCTTCAATGGCAAAGGACCCGAGCGTCTCCGTAAGCAGGTGTTCGACCATCTCGGCGTCGAGCTTCATCTCGGTCGCGAGCTTCTGCTTGACGACGCTCTCCACCCGCGCCCTGCGTTGATGGTTGAGCAGGTACGCAAGGACATACCCGAACCGCTCGTCCACCGCCTCGATCTCCGGCACGCCCTCCACGGTCGCCGGACCGATGAGATGGTCCTTTGCTTTTTCGATATCATCCCCGAAGAAGGGGGCCAGATGCCCGCCGATGAGGTCACGCTGCTCCGTTCGCGTAAGTGCCGAATCTCCGAGGATCGCGGACACGAGCGCTTCGGCCTTCGCGGCGCGCTCGGCTCGGGTTTCTCCTGCGAGGAGCTCCTCCAGGCGTCCCCGGGTAGAATCGCCCTCGGGATCCGAAACGACCCCCGTTTCGGACACGACCTTCTCGACGGCCGCATCGATGTCCTTCAAGAGCCGCTCGACGACAGCATCCGAGAGCCCCACCTGCGTACCCGGCGGTACGGCGTGCCGAACCAGGAAATGCAGCTCCGCCATGCTGAACCTCGACCGCCGCACCTTCGCCGCGAGCTCGACGAACGCCCGCGTGGTGGCCGGCACGGCTGGGGATTCGGAGTTCACCTTGAGCGCTTCGAGGCCGGAGATCGAAAGGAGCACGAGGAGGTCCGGAATGCGAAGACGCAGACCCCTCGCCAGCGCGACGATGCGGTGGAGCCGTGAGAGGTTCTCCACGGTCAGGACCGCGTTTGCGGCGAGCGGGCTCGCGACGCCAATGTGCTTCTCGGCGACCTCGGGTATGGTGAGCAACGCCAATTCCACGGCGCTGATGCGCAACCCCGCGAGAATGCCTGTGGCATGGTTGAGGAGCAGCGGGCGCCCCTCCGGAGGCGGCACACCAAGAGCCGCCTCGAAAGCCGGATCGACCTTGAGGGCCTTGTTCAGAAAGAGCTCCTCGTAGAGCGACTTGCCCCACTCCTCGCTCGAACGCGTCCCGATGTCCCCCCAGAACGAGAGGAGCACGGGCAGCTGCAGATCGAGCTCCTTCCGCAATGCCACGACATCAGCGACGTGGCGCACGACCGCCTCGTCGATGTCCGTCACCCCGAGCGACGTGAGCGTCCAGTCGAGCTCGGTGATGCGGAAGCCGAGCCGCTTGCGCAGGCGCAGGAAACGATGGATCCGCCCGAGGAGCGCCTCATCGAGCCCATCCAGCACCTTCGTATCGATATCGCAACCCGTCGCAGGGTCGAGCTCGACCGTCGGCGATGCGCCCGGATTCACGTATTTCGTCGCCAGCAGCTCCCGAAGTTCGTCGAAGGAAAGCCCTGCCTGCCGGAGGAACAGCGGGACGGACGCGAGTTCCTCGACCCAGTCGGTCTCCGGCATGCCCCAGCACGCATACGCCGTGGGGGCCCCCGAGGGTTGTTTCGTGACGATCTCCCACTCCCGCTTCGACATGCGCAGGCGCTCGCGCGCGACCTGGTCGTCGACATCGCCAGAGGGAAGCTTCATTGCTTCGACGAGCTCGTGCCGGGGAACGCCGAGATGTTCCAGGTAGACCCGTGCCTCTTCATCCCATAGGTGGAACGGCAAATCGAAGGGATGGACCGCAGCGGCGAGCTGGGTGTAGGCCGCATTGTGCGCCGCGAGGTATTTTACCTCGGGCTCGGCCAGGAGCTCCTGCGGCGTCCCCTCGCTCGTGATGTCCTTCGTCCCGAGGTAGTCCAGCCCATCCGGCTCGTTGGCAACGACGGCCTCGAGAACCTCGTTGACGAGATCGATATAGGGCAGGGTCGTGTCCGTATTCTTGCAGGAGAGGAGAAGCCGCGCGATGTCCGGCCTTCGTGCAGGAGGAGCATCCGTGTCCACCGGAAGAGCACCAATGAGGACGTCCCGGGCTGACCAGTAGACTCGATTCTCCTCGGTACTCTCGGGCGTCTCGATCTCCGAGTCGTGGCGGTCGAGGAACTCGAGCAGATCCACGAGGTAGGCCGCGGGGCCGTACACGGACCTGCAATGCTCGCACGCGCAGCCGTCCAGGGAGCCGAAAAGGGAGGTCCAGTCCGCGATGTTCTGCTGCTCGCCGTCGAGTGTCACCAGGTCCGGGAGGGTCGCGATCTTCGGCCCGTGGAAGCTGCTCCCGTACTTGGCGAGCAGCGCGGTGGACGCGGACGCAATCCAGCAAGCCCTGCCGAAGATCGCCTCGGCTCGTTCGATTCCCATCTCGGAGCCGAACCTGGCGACGAAACGCCGTTTGCCTATGCGGTGGATGCGCTGCGCCGAGTGGAGATCGGCCTCGAGAAGCGGCTTCATCTCGCGGTAGCGCGGCGTGATGTGGAAGATCCGCTCCATCTTCTTCAGCCGCTCGGTCGTCGCGGCGACATTGCTCACGCCCGACATCGTGCCGCTTTCTGCGACGTACTTCGATACGCGCACCGTCCCAAACTCGAAATTCGAGTTGCTCTCGAAGAACACGCGGATATCAGACCCTGCCTCCTCCTCTTCGATGACCCGATACGCGATGGCCGCGGTGGGAAAGGCAGCCTCTACCGTGCGCTTGAGGATCTTGGCGTAATTGTTGCGGCGCTGGAGTTCATCCGCTCCAGGCGTATCCGGGGGGCAGCCGATCTGCCCGGTGCCCGTCGTCTCGTCGAGCATCTCTCGCCACTTGTCCTCGTCCACTGTCACCAAGGCCCGGGCGTCGTGGAGGTCGGCGGCAAGACTCTCGATGAGCGGCGCGTGGTAGCGCGTGAGCGCGCCGAGCTGCATCACGTACTTGAGCTTGTCGATGGTCGCGGGAGCCCCGAAACCCGCACGCGTCGAGAGATACGTCCAAAACTGGGCCGCTGTCCCTTGGTGTTCGATGACCGCGCGCGCGAAACCCACCTCCAGTCCCGTGAGCTCGACCCCATTGAAGATCTGGGCAAGCGAGCTTCCACCCCCCTCCCGCGGTCCGGCAGCGAACGCGGCCATTCTGCCCACCAAATTATCCATGATGGCAATGACGTTCGCGGTCGATTGAGGAGGAATGATGTTCTTGCCCATGGCCTGCTCGAGTGCACGCCGAAGGGTGCTTCGGCGCTGCGAAAGGAGCTCACGACGGGTCTGAGGCAGGTCTTGCCGCAGGAGCGCGTAGACAATCCCTACATCGAGATCAGTGCTGTATTCGAGGTCTATCTCGTTTTCGATCTTGGCCGCCTTGACCAGAAGCGAGACGAGATCTCGGTCTTCGCCGGTCGTGCAAGCCACGATCGAAATGTGGTTCTCCGTCATCGCCGTCAGCGCGGTTGTACCCATGACGGATACGATGTTGCCGCGTACCCGGTGGAACTCGGAGCGACCGCGAAAGACGCTCTTCTGCACGAGGTCCACGATTGATGTGGTAGGAGCGTGGCAGATCCTCGTCGATGTTGCATCCGCGTCCGGCGCTTTGACCACGAGGTTGGCGCGCAGTTGGCCAACCAGCTTGGTCGAATTGTACGCGTACGAGATACGGTAATACCCCCGTGAATCCGTGCGCGCGGACCCGAGTACCAACGGCGTATCTGGATTTGTTGGGGCCACCGCTTCCCTATTGTAGGTCTCATTGTATGCGAAGACCTCCTTTTCCACGAGAGGCGACCCTTCCGCATCGGTAAGGCGCCCACGCACGACCAGGTTGGAAGGGAGCTCGTTCGTGTGCGTGGTGCCGACTCCGATGCGGAGGTACTGAATCCCCGGTGAAAGCTGCCAGGTCACGGTGGGGGGAGGCGTGAACAGATCCGGTTTGAAAAGGCGGAACTTGAGCGGCGGCCTGCGATCCGCGAGAACCGTGTCGAGATAGTCGTCGTCGAGCGTGATGGTAAAGTTGCCAAGCGCATCCGTCTTGGCAGTGCTCACGAGGTCCGGGCAGAGACCTTCCTGGTCCCACACTTCGACGTACACGCCATCGACCCCGTGGCCATTCGCAAGGTCGAAGATCCGGCCCTCGAGCCGATAGAAGCTTCCCGTGGCGTTCTCGAGTTCGATCTCCTCATTCATGATCTCACCGCACTCCTTGATCGAGTAAGTCGCCTTCACAGAGGCGAGCAAAGCCATGCCAGCCCGAGGCTGAGGCCATCAGGCAAGGCGCCCCACGAGCACACCACGGCCCCTTCGTCGCATAGAAATGCAACAAAATCGGGCATCGACATACACAGTTGCACGCCGCGAGACACACGAACCCCTACGGCAGGTCCTGCCTCGTGGTGGCGATGCGCACGCCTCTTCTAGACCTATCGATGCGTCTCCCGGGGTGAAATGGCGCCCCGTGTATTCATGTTCTCACCTTTTGCAAAATGGACCACTCCCGCCCTCGACGAGCGCCGAGAAAAACTCCGCGCATCACGAGATGGGCACCCATCGCGCGGCGATGCGATGCACAGCGACCCGCCACCGAACCTCACGAATCGGAAGGGTCAGATCCCCTGTCCCATTCCTATCGAGGTGCGAATGCGGGCCGGCGGCAACGTTCGTACGCCACACGTCGGCCAGGCACCCGATCAGCAGGCGCCAGTATTTGCTCCAAGATGTAATTGGCAGACGGCCGGAGTTCCGTCCAGAGGAATGATTGGGGTCCGTACAGTTCTGGAGGATATGTGGGTACGGTGTGGTCCTTTTGCCACCCTGGCGGAATGCCAGCCGATGCAGAAAGGGCCGCTTTCGAGCGCCCATCCGACTGCGGGGGTCGATGCTCGGATGGCGCAGGACGCAGAATGTCCTATGTGGTGAGTCGTCGGTCGAAATTGTTGAAAGTCAAGTCATGAACGGCGCCAAGGAGGGGGAAAGTAGGCCGTGCGACTCGCACATCGTGAGCGCCTCGTTGCCAACGCGCGTCTCGCGCGGCGCCAGGGCGACCGCGCAATGCCCCACGCGCGAGCTTCATCACGGCGCATTGCGCGTCCCGTGTGACAGGTGATGCAAACGCAGGAGCGTTACGAACCGCACTGTTGTGCGCGTTGCGGCATGACGACGCAGGGCGTGTCGTTTTTTGCTTGCCGCTCTTCAACGCAGAGCTTGTTGCTCCGCGGCGTCCGCAGCGGCGATGGCGCCTCCCAACGCGGTTTCCGTCGTCGGGTCGACTCCCAAGCCTGAGCCGCTGTCAACCCCCGAGGGGCTTCACGTCGCCACGCCATCACGGCTTCTCACCGCTTTCTTTAAAGCGAGAGCTCCGCCACCCCATCCTGGAACCGGATCCTCGCCAGCATCAGCTTCTCCTGCTGCGCCACCAGCTCGATCGTCGCCTTCGAGATCCGATCACTCACCTCCTGCATCTTCTTCTCCAGGTTCTGCATCAGCGGTCCCCCGCTCTTCACCATCTTCAGCGTCACGATCTGCGCGTGCAGCTCGTCCAATCGCTGCCGATACTCGGCGAGCTGCTCGCGGGTCACCGTGATCCGCTGCTCCAGGTTCGCCATTTCCTTGTGCAGATCCAGGAGCCCCCCCACGCTCTCCTTCAGCTTCCCGCTCGCCGCCGGGCCCGACAGATACACCCGCACCATCTCCATCCCCGCGTCGTTGCGGAGATCCGTCGACCGGAAGACCGGCGTCTCCTCGTCGATGACGACGTCCACCTTCTCGCCCGGGCCGATCTCCACGCGGAACAGATACGACTCGCCCATTCGCTCCTGCGACGCCGGCGCTTTCGCCAGCGTATACCCCTTTGCCACCGTATGCCGCACGTACACCGTCGCCTTGTCCTGCGACCGGTTCGTCATGACGAGCGTCTTTCTCCGCGTGTGCTTCACCTCCGTCGAGAACACGCCCCGTTGCACCGAAAGGATCCGCGCAATCGCGTCGACCTCGTCGTCCTTGCGCTCCACCACGATCTGCCGGTCGAGCGCGAAAGGAATGAACGCGAACGAGCGCGCCGGGATCGGATCACTCATGCCCTCGCCGATGAACCGGCCCTCGCCGAACACCGTCACCGGCCCGCTCTCCAGCACCGAATCCGTCGGGTTCTTCAGGCGCACCGCCTTGAACGGGAACGTCGCATTGCCCCGCGTGCTCTCCGGGTCATAGAAATACACGAAACCGCCGTCGGTCTGCGTGCTCAAGATCGAGACCATCGCGCTCGTCGTGCGAGGCACGGTCATCGGCACGGTCGATTCGAAGTGCGCGGTGCCGATCGGCTCCGCGCTCGCCTCCTCGGCGGGCGAGAGGGCCGCCGTTTTCTGCATCTGCGATTCGGCGTCGACCGACTCCACGATGCTCACGCCGCCCTTGCGACCTTCCTGCATGCCATTGCCCACGGCGACGATCTGCGAGGCCGGCAGCCCCGCTTGGATGAGCTGCAAACGCGCGCGGTTCGCCCGGTCGAGCGAGGCGGCATTCTTGTCGCCGTCCTTTGCGTCGGCATACCCCTCCACGACGATCTGCTTGCGGTTGCTCCGATACTTGGCCGCGAGCTGCTCGATCTGAATCTGCTCCTGCGTCTTGGGAGGAGGAGGAGGCGGCGGAGGCGGCGGCGCGGGCTCCCTCGCAGGCACATTGTCTTGAACCCCAACTCCGGGCATGACGGCGGTGAGGGATTCGAAGGAGCGCGTGGGGACGCGCCTCGTGTGCTCCACGCTGGTCGAGGCGACCGTGACCTCGCCCGCGGCCAGCCCATCGACGACGAAGCCACTCTCAGGACTCGTCGTCCCCCCCGTACTCCTCGACACATTCGCGAGTTTCGTATCGTCGAGATTCGCGAGGATACGCTTCCCCGGCTTCCCCGGCTGCCCGCCGTGCGTCGCCCCGCCCATCGGAGGCGCCTGCGCGAAGAGGCCGTCCGATTGCAACGTCTCCCGCTCGACCACCCGGATCGTGCGCAAATCGAAGCGGAACGAGAGCGCCGAGCTCGACCCCACCCCGAGCTTGACCTGGTTCCAGTCCTCCCCCGACGTGTTGTCCACGACGGCCCACGCATCGACGTTCGTTTTCCCGTCCTTGCCGATGGAGATGCGATAACTCGGCTTCCACGAGGGCGCCTCGGTCACGTACGAGAGCCGGAGCTTGTGCGGCTTCGCCCCCTGGAGCTGGATCTCCATGTTGACGAGGTTTCCCCCCTGCGCGTCGTACCCCGAGCCCACGGTCGGATACGCGATCGGCGCGGGTTTGCCCGTCGTCGCGTCGACCACGGTGAGCGACTTCAAGAAATCGTCGACCTTGTCGTCGGGTACGCTGAGGCGGAGCGTATCCCCGTCGATCTCCGCATACCGTTCGAAGTACGCGACGCCATTGCGGTACACGACGACACGCCCGAGCGTCGTGTCGCTCCGGACGAAGCTCGTGGCGTTGCTACAGCCGAGAAGCCAAAGGAGAGAAAGGGGGGCGAGAACCTTGCGCATGGGGACACACCTCGTTCGAAACCGATGCGAGGCCCCTCAGCAGCGATCGTGCCACGCCGTTTTCCCGCGCCATCGCCGCGCTCTCTCGCCACGCACCGGCGGCGACGTGGACCCGGGGGCGACAGGTGTGGACGGCCCGTCGACAGATCAGCGGGGCGAGGCCGAGACGCGGCGCTCGCAGGCCTCTTGCTCGGCCCGCGCCGTGGCTTCAGGCACGTTCAGGAGCGCGATCCGCCGCTCGACCGACATGCAATACGTCGTCGCCGACCACAACTTGGGATCCTGGACGCCGGTGAGCGGCTCGAGGTCGGACCATACCCACGCGGCCTTGTCGTCCGACGCCGTGACGAGCCGCTTGCCATCCGGGCTATACGCCGCCGCGTTCAGCACGAAATCGGAGCCGCGCAGGACGAGCGGCTCGCCGCTCCCGTCCGCGTTCCAGATCCGCACCGTCTTGTCCTGCGAGGCCGTCACGATGCGCTTTCCATCCGGGCTCCACTCGGCCGAATTGACCCAATGCTGATGCCCTTCGAGGACGAGCGGCTCACCGCTGCCATCGGCGTTCCAGATCCGCGCCGTTCGATCATGCGACGCGGTCACGATACGCTTGCCCTCCGGGCTGAACATCGCGCTGCGCACATTGCCCTGGTGATCCAGCAGGAGCAGCGGCTCGCCGGTTCCATCGGCATGAAACACGCGGACGACCTTGTCGCGGGACGCGGTGACGATGCGCAGGCCGTCGGGGCTCCACGACGCCACATTGACCGCGGCCTGATGGCCTTGCAGGACGAGCGGCTCGCCGCTGCCATCGGCATTCCAGATTCGCGCCGTCTTGTCCTCGGACGCCGTCACGATCCGTTTCCCGTCGGGGCTCCACGACGCCGATTTGACCGTGGCGAGGTGCCCACGAAGCACGAGCGGCTCGCCGCTGCCGTCGGCATTCCAGATTCGCGCCGTCTTGTCCTCGGACGCCGTCACGATCCGTTTCCCGTCGGGGCTCCATTCGGCCCAATGAACCACATTTTCATGGCCCCGGAGGACCACGGGTTTGCCCGCGCCGTCCGCATTCCACACGCGGGCCGTGTTGTCCCAGGAGGCTGTCGCGATCCGCTGGCCGTCGGGGCTGAAGGACGCCCGATAGACCAAGCGCTGATGCCCTTTGAGCAGCAAGGGCCTGCCCATGCCCTCCGCGCTCCAGACCCGCGCCGTCTTGTCCGAGGAGACGGTCACGACGGACTGCCCGTCGGGGCTGTACGAGGCCCTTTGAATGGCGTCCTCGTGGCCACGGAAGACCAAGGGATCGCCCGAGTTCTCCGCGGTCCAGAGGCGCATGCCCTCGCTCTGGAAGGCCGTGAGGATCCGTTCGCCCTCGGAGGTGAATGCGAGCGAATACACGCCATCCTGGTGGCGCGTGAGGATCTGGGGCTCGCCCGAGCCGTCCGCATTCCAGACACGCACGGTCTTGTCCCACGAGGCCGTGACGATATGCTCGCCGTCGGGCCGGAACGTCGCCAGGTTGACCGCCGCGAGATGGCCCCGAAACACCACGGGCTCGCCCGAGCCGTCCGCATTCCAGACACGCGCGGTCTTGTCCTCGGAGGCCGTGACGACACGCGCGCCGTCGGGGCTGAAGGCCGCCGAGCGCAAGCCCTGCTCGTGCCCGCGGAGGATCACGGGCTCGCCCGTGCCGTCGCTCCGCCAGATGCGCGCTGTTTTGTCCCGCGACGCCGAGACGAGCCGGGCGCCGTCGAAGCTCCATGTCACGGTCCGGACCGCGTCCTCGTGACCGGAAAGGACCATCGGGCGGCCCGTGCCGTCCGCATTCCAGAGCCGTACGGTCTTGTCCCATGACGCCCCCGCAATGCGGCGGCCGTCGGGGCTCCACGCGACCGATTGCACGGTTTCCTGCCCCCGGAGGAGCAAAGGCTCGCCGCGGCCGTCGGCGTTCCATACTCGCACGATGCCGTCCTCCGACGCGGTGGCAATCCGTTTGCCGTCGGGGCTGTAGGCCGCGGACATCACCAAAGCCGGATGCCCGAGCACCACGCGGGCCGGCCCGCTCTGAAGCGCCGAGCGCGCGAGCTCCGACCAGCCGCGGGGCACCTCGGGCGGCTCGACCTCGCGCAGGAGCGCGAGCACGGTCGTCGGATCCCCTTGCAGCTCGCGCGCCGCGGCGATGCGCGTCGCATTGCGCGCTTGCCTCGCCTCGGCCTGTGCGCGCCCCGCCTCCGCGTCCGCGTGCGAAGCCTGCTGATCGGCGCGCCGCGCCTGCTCCCCGGCGCGCAAAGCCAGGTACGACACGACCACCGTAATGGCGCCGAGCGCCACGATGACCCCCATGGCCACACGACGGCGCAGGCTCCGCTCGCGATCGGCCAGCCCCACGACGGCGAGGAGATATCGCTCCTCGCGCCGGCCGAGCCGGAAAGGCGCGCCCGCTCCCTGCGCGGCGCGGCGGCGCGCGAGCCATTGCCGTGCTTCCTCGGCCGCGCGATCCCGCCAGACGAGCCCCTCGGCCTCCGCGCTCGCGTCCCATTGCTGCGCGGCGGCGCGGAGCCGCGCCAAGAATTGCGCGTCCTTCTCGTTCTCGTCGAGCCAGTGCCGGAGCTTCGCCCACCGCTCGACCAGCGATTCGTGGACGATCTCGACCGTCGACCCCTCCCAATCGCCGCCCGTCTCGATGACGAGGAGCCGCGCGGCGGCGAGGTGCTGCACGACCTGTTCCGTCGCGTCGCCGCCCTCGGCGAGCTCGCGGAGCTCCGACAAACTCACGAGCGCCCGCGTGCGCTCGGGCGTGACGAGCCGCAACAGAATCGACCGGGCGAGCGCCTGCTCCGGCCCCGAAAGCGTGGCGAGCACCGCGTCCGCGTGCGTCGAGAGCGCCCCCGCGACCCCGCCGAGCGCGCGATAACTCTCGCGGGAGAGGAGCTTGTGCTCGCGATCCCGCGCCTCCCACAGCTTGGTCGCCGTGAATTGCAAGAGCGGCAAGGCGCTCCGCGTGTTCTCCAGGGTATCGAGCATCTGCTCGACGAGCTCGTCGCCCTCGAATCGATAGCCCGCCGCCTCGATGGGCTTCGTCAACGCCGCGCGCAGCCCCTCGCGGCCGAGCGGCGGCAAGAAGACGAGCCCGCGGGTCACCTCGGTCATGAAATGGCGGTTGTCGACGAGCCGGTCCAGGTAATCCGAGCGCATGGCGAGCACCACGCGCAGCGGCGAGGACGCGTCGTCGGCCGCGCCTTCGAGGCAGGCCAGGAACGCCTTCCCTTCGTCCTGGCTCGCGCCGAGGGTATAAAGCTCCTCGAACTGGTCGACGATCAAAAGAATGTGATGGTCCGGCCCCGCGCGGCGGCACCGCGCGCGGAGGCGGGCGCCGAGATATCCGGGGCGGCTGCGCAACGTCGCCGCGAGCTCCTCGATGTCGATCGTGGGCGGCACGCTCCCCCGGAGGTCGGCGGGCGCGTCGGCAATTTGCGCGAGCACGTCGGCGAGCGCCGCGAGCGGCTTGCGCCCCGGCCGCAGGAGGAAGACCTCCCAGGGTCCGCCCGAGCGCTTCAAGGCCGGGAGCAGCCCCGCGCGCACGAACGACGATTTGCCCGCGCCGGACGGGCCGGCCACGACCACGAGCTGCTGGTTGCGCAGGCGCCCGAGCGCGCCGGCGATATCGCGCTCGCGGCCGAAAAACCGCGCTGCGTCCGACTCCTGGAATGCCGAGAGGCCGGCGAAGGGGTTGTCGTCGTCGGAGAGCGCCACCGTGGTCGGCTCGTCCACGAGCGCTTCGAGCGCCGTGAGCAGCTCCCGCGCCGAGCCAATACGCTCCGTTTTGCTTTTTTTCAGGCAACGATCGATGAGCGCGCCGAGGGCCCCGAGATCCGGGCGTGATTCGAGCGCGCTCGGCATGGGCAATTCGAGGACCTGGACGCCGACGAGCCGCGCCATGCTCACGGGCGCGAGCGGGTGCGCGCCCGTGACGAGCTCGTGCAGGATGATCCCGGCGGCCCAGACGTCGCATTGCGGATCGACGTCGAGCCCCAGCCATTGCTCGGGCGACATGTACGGCGGCGTGCCGACGACCGTCCCGTCCTCGGTCGTCGTGAGATCGTCGCCCGGGCGCGGCGCGGCGATCGTCATCGTCCCGGTGTTGTCGAGCGTGAAGCGCTTGGCGATCCCGAAATCGAGCACCTTCACCTGCCCGCCGTCGGTCAGGAGGATGTTCTCCGGCTTGAGATCCCGGTGCACGATGCCCATTTCATGCGCGCAGACGAGCGCGCGCAGGACGGGGATCATGATCTCCGCCGCGACGCTCGGCGATACGCCGCCCACGCGCTCGCGCTCGGTCATCCACGCCCGGAGGGTGCGGCCTTCGAGGTATTCGAGCACCATGTAGGGATACCCCTGCAGCTCGTCGACCTCGTACACGACCACGATGCTCTCGTGCTTGCAGCGCGCCGTGGCCCGCGCCTCCGCCAGAAACCGCCCGGCGCGCCTCCCCGTGTACCCGACGAGGAGCTTGATCGCGCAGAGCCGCGCGAGCCGCGTGTCCCGGGCCAAAAACACGCGCCCCATGCCGCCCTGGCCGAGCTCGCGGATGATCTCGTACTGCTTGATGACGCGCCCCGGCTGGAGCGAGAGCGACTCCACCGGGATCGCGGGCGCGCCGAATGCGATCGGCGGCGACGTCGCGGAGACCGTCGCGCGGGAAGGCGGCTCCGGGTTTGGCTCGGTCATGACCCGCGCGGTCCGGGCGAACGCGGGATCCGGCTCCGGCTCCTTCGCCGAAGCCTCCTCCGAGCGACCGCGCTGGCTCTCCGGATGGCGCTCCATGCGATCCGCCCTAGGGCTCGATACCGTGGCGTCGCAGGAGCCGATACAGATACGTGCGATCCATCCCGGCCGCGCCCGCGGCGCGCGCGACCTTGCCGTCGTGCAGCCGGAGGAGCGCCTTGAAATACCGGCGCTCGAAATCGGTCATGGCGCGCTCACGCTCCGAGGCATACGGCGCCGTGGGGTCCACGGCGAACCCCTCCTCCGTCGCGCCGGGGCCCGTGCTCGCCGGCTCGATCGTGCGGAGGATCAAGCAACGCTCGACGTAATTGCGCAGCTCGCGCACATTGCCGGGCCACGCGCCGTTCCGGAGCTGCGCCATGAACTCGGGCGAACGGAGCTGCTCGGCCGCGTCCCGGGGCGCGCGGAGCGACGTGAGGATCTCCTCGGCGAGCGGCGGGATGTCCTCGGGCCGCCGGCGCAGCGGCGGCATTCCAATCGTGACCACCGCGAGGCGGAAATAAAGATCCGCGCGGAACCGGCCGATGTTCACGTCCGTGCGGAGATCGCGGTTCGTCGCGGCAATCACGCGCACGTCGACAGGCCGGTACGCATTCGACCCGACGCGGCGCACCTCGCGCGCCTCCAGCGCGCGGAGGAGCTTCGGTTGCAGGTCGACGGGCAGCTCGCCGACCTCGTCGAGGAACAACGTCCCTCCCGACGCCTCCTCGAACGCGCCGACCCGTCGATCCGTGGCCCCGGTGAACGCGCCTTTTTCGTGCCCGAAGAGCTCGCTCTCCAGGAGATTTCCGTGGATGGCCCCGCAATCGACGATGACGAACGGCCCCTCGCTGCGGGCGCTTTTCTTGTGAATCGAGTGCGCCGCCTGGCTCTTGCCCGTGCCGGTCTCGCCTTCGAGCAGCACCGTCACGTCGCTCTCGGCGGCCCGGGCGAGCATCGCGAACGTCGCGCGCATCGCCGGCGAGACGCCCGTGAGCGAGCCGAAGCGCGCCTCCTCGGAGAGCGGCAGACTGAGCGTCTCGGCGCCGAGTTCGAAGCGGATCACCGTCTTCCCCAGCCGAAGGAGGCTCCCGACGCGCAGGAACGCCTCGAGGACTGCGACCCCGTCGAGCACGGTGCCGTTGCGGCTCTTGAGGTCGCGGACCCGCACGCCGCCCTCGTCGATCACGATCTCGCAGTGGAACCGAGAGACCGTGGGGTCGTCGATGATGAGGTGGTTGCGGTGGTGGGACCCGATCGAGCAGCGGTCGCCCGTGGACTGCCAGGCGACGCCGCGCGCGGGCCCCTCGACGACGGTGAGGCGGAAGCGGCGGACCGTGCCTTTCGCGACGGCCTGGCCGTCGGCATGCGTCAACGTCGTGGAATGCGCGGCGCCCTCGGGGATGTTCCGGTCGCTCTGCTCTTGCCCCGCGGCGCGGCCTCGGCTCGACACGGCTTGCCGTTCTACCACACGGGAGGCGCAGATCGCACGACAAACGCGGGAAGCGGGAAGGGAGGCGCGGGGGCAGGCGCGAGAGGGGACCCGAATCAAGCGCCGCCGTCCTCGTTCGGGCTGACAGGCGCGGGACAGACGCGGGAGCACGGCCGTAGGTCCGGACAGACATAAGCCCGGCCCGACGAAGGCTCCTACCCACGAAGGGACCACGGTTCGGAATTGACGCCGCGTTACGGAGGTCCCAGGATCGAGCAGTTGGATAGTGAGGTTACCATAGGAATGGACTTCCCGGCGCAGCAGAGGCAGAGGATGTTGCGTACGAGCGAGCCTCATCCACGGCGCGCCTGGGGCGGGCAGCGATCATGAGCCGAGCCTCTGCGCCCGGTGCTCGTGAGGCCACGATCCTCATCGTGGATGACATGCCCATCAACCTGGCCGTGCTCGTGGATCATCTGGAATCCGCAGGCCATCAGGCGCTCGTCGCGCAGGACGCGGAAGATGCCCTGAAGCGGGCGAGCCTCATGAAGCCCGACCTGATCCTGCTCGACGTGGTGATGCCTGGGATCGACGGCTTCGAGACCTGCCGGCGCCTGAAAGCGGCGGAGAGCACCCGCGACATCCCGGTGATCTTCATGACCTGCCTCGGAGAAGCAGCGAACAAACTCGAGGGGTTCGAGGCGGGGGGGGTCGATTACATCACCAAACCATTCGAGATTGACGAGGTGCTCGCGCGGATCAAGACGCACCTCTGCTTGCGCGAGGCGCAAAAAGAGCTGGAAGCGAAAAACGCGCAGTTGCAGCGTGCCCATCAGGAGCTGGAGCAACGGGTGCGAGCGCGCACGGCCGAGCTGGCGAGCTCGAACACCGCACTCGAAGCAGAGAACGCCGAGCGCCGGCGCGCCGAAGATGCTTTGCGCGAGAGCAAGCATCTGCTCCAGGCCATCGTCGACAACTCCACGGCCGTCATCTACGTCAAGGACCTCGAAGGCCGCTATTTGATGGTCAATCGCCGCGCCGAGGAGTTGTTTCATGGGACCGTACGGTCGCTCGTCGGCAAGACCGATTATGACTTGTTCCCCCTGGAGTATGCCGACGCCTTGCGCGCTTTCGACCAGCAAGTGATGGCGGCCGGGAGGCCGCTGGAGACGGAAGAGCGCGTGCCCCAGGACGATGGGCTCCACACGTACATCGCGATCAAGGGCCCGCTCTTCGACGAGACGGGCCGGCCGTATGCGATTTGCGGGGTCTCCACGGACATCACCGAGCGAACGCGGACGGAGGCGGAGCGGGAGCGGCTCCTCTCCCGCGAACAGGCGGCGCGGGCAGAGCTCGAGCGCACCGGGCGGCTGAAGGATGAATTCTTGGCGCTCTTGAGCCACGAGCTGCGGACGCCGCTCACCGCGATCCTCGGCTGGTCGCAGTTGCTCCTCACGCGAGGTCCCTCGGACGAGTTCCTGCGCCGGGGGCTCGGGACGATCGAGCGAAACGCGCGGACGCAAGCCAAGCTCATCGACGACCTCCTGGATATGTCGCGCATCATCAGCGGGCGGCTGAGCCTCGAACTGGAGGCGGTCGATCTGGCCGAGATGCTCGAGACGATGCTGGAATCGGCGGAGCCGGCGGCAAAGACGAAAGGAATCCGCCTGGAGCTCAGCGTCGCGTCGGCGGGAGAAAAGGTCCTGGGGGACCCGAATCGGCTCCAGCAGATCGTGTGGAACCTGCTGAGCAATTCGATGAAGTTCACGCCGCAGGGCGGGCAGGTCAAGGTCTCGCTGCGTCGCGAGGATTCGTACGCGCATCTCGCGGTGGTCGACACGGGGATCGGCATCGATCCGGAGTTTTTGCCGTACGTCTTCGAGCAATTCCGGCAAGCCGACGCATCGACCACGCGCGAGCACGGCGGGCTCGGCTTGGGACTTTCCATCGTGCAGCACCTGGTGGAGCTGCACGGAGGGACGGTGGTGGCGAAGAGCTCCGGGAAAAACCAGGGCGCGAGCTTCACGGTGAAGCTGCCGCTGGAGGTCAAACACGAGGGCGTGGCCGGAGAACGGCCGCCACCCTCGACGCCGCCGCGCCGGCCCTTGTTGCACCGGAGTGGGGAGCTCTTGAATTTGACGGGGGTGCGCGTGCTGGTGGTGGACGACGAGCCGGACACGCGAGAGATGCTCCTGCGGATCCTCGCGGAATGCCACGCGGAGGTGCGGACGGCGAGTTCGGTCGTGGAGGCGCTGGCGGAGCTGGATCGGGACCAGCCGACAGTCCTGGTGAGCGACATCGGCATGCCCAAAGAGGGCGGGTATGAGCTGATCCAGAAGGTACGGCAATTGCCGCAGGAGCGCGGGGGAAGCGTGCCGGCGCTGGCGCTCACCGCCTTCGCGCGGGCAGAGGACCGCGCGCGGGCGCTCTTGGCCGGATACCAGATGCATCTCGCCAAACCCGTGAAGCCGTCGGAGCTGGTGGCGCACGTGGCGAGTTTGGCTGGACGAAACCATGCCTGGGGCGAGATGAGCCCGGAGGGCCGCGCCCGGTCCGTGTAGCGACGACGCGGCCCGCGCTCCGACCTTTTCGTCGGGGGCGCGTCAGGTGCTCTCCGGGGCCGCCACCTGGCCCGCCGCGGCATACTTCTCGACGAACTCTTGCAGCTTCCGGATCTGGTAGGTCCGCGCCAGCGTCTGGAATTGCTCGAGCCAGGGGCCGAGCCGCGGCTCGTTTTGCTGCATCCGCTCCGCCTCCGCCAGCACGCTCCGAATACGGCCCGACGCCACCAGCGGCGCGAGCAGCGAGAGCTGTTCGGCCGAGGGCGGCACCAGCGCGCCCTCCTCCTCCGCGAGGGGGGCCGCGCCTTTCACCGGCTCGTGCGTCCATTCCACGCCCAGGAAACGCGCGATCTTCTCGAAGAGCAGGCTGGCCTGCACGGGCTTGGGCAAGAAGTCGTCCCAGCCGGCCTTTCCCCCCTTCGGCTGTTCGGCGGCGGCGACGTTCGCCGACGAGGCCAGGATCACCACGCCTGCGAGCTCGGGCATCTGCCGCAGCCGGCGCGTGGCCTCGTACCCGTCGAGGCCTGGCATGGCCAGGTCCATCAGGATCAGCGCCGGCCTTTGCGTGAGGGCCAGCCGCAGCGCGGCTTCGCCGCCGTCGGCCTGGACGACGTCGAAGCCAATGGGGCCCAGCAAATCGCAAAACAAGGCGCGGTTGCCGGGGTTGTCGTCCACGACGAGGATCTTGCGGCGCTCGCCGCGATACCCGGTGATCGTATCCCACCCCGGGGCCTCGTCGACGACCACGGAAGGGAGCGCCTCGGCCAGCGTGAGCGTCACCGTGAACGCGCTCCCCTTGCCGAGCTCGCTCTCGACGTGGATGGTTCCGCCCATCTGCTCGATGATCCTCTTGCTGATGGCGAGACCGAGCCCGGTCCCCTCGCTCTTCGCCTTTTGATCTCCCACCTGCTCGAAGGGGTCGAAAATACGCGTGAGGTGCTCCGCGGCGATGCCGGGGCCCGTGTCCTCGATCCGGAAGCGCACCTCGCGCAGCCCCTTCCCGCCCTCGTCTTGCACGTCGACGAGCAGGGTGACCGCGCCGCGCTCGGTGAATTTGATGGCATTGCCGAGCAGGTTCAGGAGCACCTGCGTCAATCGTTTTTCGTCGGCGTGCACGGCGGTGGGCGCCGGGCCCCGCACCTCGTAGGCGAAGGTGATGCCCCTCTGTTCGGCGCGCACACGGCAGAGGTCCGCGATGGTGTGCACGAAGGATCCAAAGTCGAGCCTCATGGGCACGAGCTCCATCTTGCCGGCCTCGATCTTCGCCAGGTCGAGCAGGTCATTGAGGAGCGCGAGCAGGTGCTCGCCCGACTTCTTCACGATCTGCACGCCTTCGCGGCTCTTCGGCGAGAGCTCGGGCGCTCGGATGAGGAACTGCGCATACCCGAGGATGCCATTGAGCGGCGTGCGCAGCTCGTGGCTCATGCTGGAGAGGAAATCGCTCTTCGCGCGATTGGCGCGGTCGGCCGCCTCCTTGGCGATCTGGAGCTGCGCCGTGCGCTCCTGGATCTTGACCTCCAAGTCCCGGTACAAAACGGCGTTCTCGACGGCGATCGCGGCCTGCGAGGCGAGCACCGACAAAAGCTCCACGCGCGCGGGCGGGAACGCCGAAGGCACGTCGCGGTGCTCGAGATAAAGCACGCCCACCACGTGGCCCCGATGCGTCAAGGGCAGCGCGAGCAACGAAAGGACCGCGTGGGATGCCAGATAGGGGTCACCGGCGAAACGCGCCTCGGACCTCGCGTCGCCCGTCACCACCGGCTCGCCCGTGCGGGCCGCATATTGCACCACCGCCACCGGCACGTCGGGACTCTGCCCGAGCGGCTCGGACAGCCCCGTCTCGATGCGGGCCCCCTCCACCGAGAGCCGCGCCACGACGGAGAGCGCTTCCCCTTCGCTGAGCACCAGAGCCCCGCGCTGCGCCCCCGCATTCTCCAGCGTGAGCTCCATCAGCCGGCCCACCACGCGCCCCGGGTCGAGCTCGCCCGAGAGCGCCTGCGCCGCGCGCACCGCGGTCTTCACGTCGAAATTCGCGTCCGTGGATCCGCCCGAGGTCGTGGTCGTCGTCGTCACGGTCGTGCGCTCGGGGGAAGGCTCGTGCACGGCTCCCTTGAGCACGGCGGGATACCTCGCGCTCAGGTGGGCGACCACGGCGTAAGCGCCCCAGCGCGCATAGGCATCCCGCGCCTCGCGCAGGTACATCGCCCCGATGTGGCTCTTGCCCGTCGAAAGGCGAAACTCGGCGGCGAGCTGCGCGGCCAGGGCCTCGATGTGCAGGAAGCGGTGCTCGCGGGCGAGCTCGATGGCCTCGTCGTATCTGGACGCGGCCTCCTCGTTCTTGCCGAGGACGCGCGCGTATTCGGCCTCGACGAGGCGCAACTTGTGGAGGAAATTGACCTCGCAGCCTTCGGTGAAATATCGCAGTCGCGCGAGCCCGTGCTCGATGTGCTCCCGCAGCCGCGCCTGCTCCTCGGCGCCCGCGGCGTCATGCCAGCACTTCGCCGCGGAAAGCGCGAGGAAGAGCGGGACATCCGTCACCGGCGGCATGCCGAGGATGTCGGCTCGAAATTGGTCGGCCTCTCGCGCCCGCGAGAGCGCTCGCTCCCACCGGCCGGTGACGCAGAACAGATAGGCCTCCAAGGTCCGAGCGAGCCCCCCCGTGAACCCGTCCCCGTCGGCGAGGAGGGAGCGCGAACCACGCGCCAAGGGCTCGTCCTGCAGGAGCCGGGGGGCGCCTTCGGGCGGCATCAGCACCTCGCAATAGGACGCGACCGCCTCGAAATGGTGCCTCCCCACGGCGTCTCCCGCGCGCTGCACGAGATCCCAGCGAGCCTCCACCTGCGCGTCGACCTGGCCGAGCGGCAGGCCGCGCCAGACGCGGTAATAAAACAGCTCGGCCAAGAGGCCCCAGCTCGTGCCTTGAAACGACCCGATCTTCAGGCCGGCTGTGATGCCTTGCTCGTAGACGGGGGGCGCTTCGTCGATGGGCCTCGAATGGACCAGGTAAATCCCCTTGAGCGCCAGGCACTCGGGGAGCATCGGGGAGCCCACGCGCTCCGCGGCGCGCACCCCGGGCGTGAGCCAGCGCATGACACGGCGATACATCCCCGTCGCCACCGACCACACGTTGGCAAAGCTGCAGATCATGAAGGCAGCCGCCGGCGTCAGCGCGTCCCGCCGTATCGCCTCGGACACGATGCGGGCGATGATGAGCGAATAGAGCATCGGCCGCCCGCCGTAGATCGTGCAGAGCTGCGCCTGCGTCATCAGGGCATCGATGAGCCGGTGCTCCAGCGACGGATCGGCCTGCATTCGATCAAACCCGTCCGGGTGGTGTTCGAGCCATTGATCCAGCTCGGTGGACTCTTGCAGGAGCGCGGTCTGGCACGCGTCATCCGTATCGGGGAACGTGATGCCCTGCTTCTCGAGCGCGGCGAGCCCGATCCCGATGCCCCGCGCATATCGACCCGTGGCGACGCAGCAGCGCGTGCGGATCTCCTGCGCCGAGAGCCACGCCACCTCCGACAGAGGCCGGTCCAGCAAGGCGAGCGCCCGCGCCTCGACGTCGTCGAACTCCCGGAGCAGATAGGCAGCCTCCAGGCGCGCGAGCCCGATCTCCACCGAGAGCGCGTGCTCCTCCTCCCAGGCCCGCTCGCCGAGGAGCGCCTGCGCGGCGTCCAGCAGGTTCGCCATCAATCGATACGAGCTCGCCGCCTTCGCGGTGCGCGCGGCTTCGAGGTTCAGCCCTGCGAGCTCCTTGCGCTCCTCCATGGACGCGAGCCGCGCCGAGCCCAGGTTCAGGTGCCGCACGAGCTCCAGGAATTGCTGGGCCGTCCCCCCCTCGGCACGATGACGCGCCCGGAGCCGCCGGCCGATCTCTAGATGCGCGAGCACCCGCTGCTCCGGCGAGATCCGCTCGTAGCTCGCCTGCTGCACGCGGTCGTGCAAAAACCGGTAGGCCGCGTCGAGCGCCACGTCGCCCATGCTCCCGAGCGCCTGCGCGGGACGGTACGCGCCGTCGACCGGCACCACGAGCTCCGCGTCCAGCGCCGGCCACAACGCCCCCGTCACCGAGGCGCGCTCCCACCCGCTGAGCCGCTGGAGGTCCTGCAGGTGGAACGTGTGGCCTGCGCAGGCCGCGAGCCCCAGGAGCTTTTGCGTCGGCTCGGGCATCTCGCGCACCTTGTCCGTCAAGAGCGCCACCACGTTATCGGTGACGCCCGCCGTCTCCAGCGACGATTGCTCCCAGCGCCACGCCCCGCTCTCCGGGTCCCTCACCACCTGCTTCTGCCGGTGCAGCGAGAGCAGCAATTGCTCCAGGAAAAACGGGTTTCCGCGAGTCTTCTGCGAGAGCACGCGCGAGAGCGGCAACACCCGCACGGGCTCGCTCTCCAGCGTCCGCGCGAGCCACTTTTGCACCTGCTCTCCCGACAGCGGGCCCACCGTCATGCGCGAGACCTTGGCCTCGCTCTTTTCCACCGCCTCCACGAGCTTCCACAACGGGTGCTCGGGCGGCGTCTCGTTGTCGCGGTACGCCGCGATCACGAGCAGCGATTTGCGCTCCACGTCCGTCAGCAGCGTTTGCAGGATGATCAGCGTGGCGCTGTCGGCCCATTGCATGTCGTCCAGGAACATCACGAGCGGCGGGTTCGGCGCCGTGACGGCTCGCACGAAATTCAGCCACGTCAGCTTTTGCCGGTTGAGCACCTGCTCGCCCTCCACCGGCGGCACCGGCGGCAGCTTGCCCATGACCAGGTCGAGCTCGGGCACCACGTCCGCGAGGAGCCGCGCGTTGTCCCCGACCTCGCGCCGAATGCGCTGCTGCCAGGCCTCGAGCACCACCTCCGAGCTCCCGAGCCATTGGCGCATCAGCGCCCCGAACGCTTGCGCCATCGCCGCGAAGGGCGTCGACCGCGCGAGCTGGTCGTGCTTGCCCGCGATCAAGAGCCCGCGCCCTGCCTGCGCGATATCCCTGTAGACCGTCCGCACCAGCGCCGTCTTGCCGATGCCCGAAGGACCCCCGACGAGCAAAAGCTCCGTCGTGCCCTGCGCGGCGCGCGCAAAGGACTCCCCCACCCGCTCGACGTCGCGCTCCCGCCCCACGAGCGCCTGTGGAATCCGGAGCTTCCGCGAATAATCTTTTTTTCCCAGGGCGAACGGCTCCACCATGCCCTGCGCGTCCCATTGCCGGAGGGCCTCCTCCAGATCCTCCGCCACGCCGCGGGCCGTCTGGTAACGCCGCTCGGGATCCTTGGCCAAAAGCTTCGCCACGATGGACGCCACGGGCTTCGGCACGTCCGGGGCGACGGAATCGAGCGGAGGCGGCTCCTTGGCCAGGTGCGCGTGCACCAGGGAGAGCGGATCCCGCTCCGTGAACGGCAGCCGCCCGCTCATCACCTCGAAGAGCGTCACCCCCAGCGAATACAGGTCCGTGCGTGTATCGAGCGCGCGCGCCGTGCGCCCCGTCTGCTCCGGGGAGATATAACCGAGCGTCCCCTCCAGCGCCTCGGGGATGCTCGCCTCGGTCGCCTCCTGGGACAAGAGCGAGGCGATGCCGAAGTCGAGCAGCGTCACCCGCTCGCACGCCTCGTCCACCAGCACGTTTTGCGGCTTCACGTCCTTGTGCATCACGCCCGCGGCATGCACCCCCTCGAGCACCCGCGACAGGAGCCGACCGAGCCGCAGCGCGGCCCCCACGGGCAAGCGCCCCTGCTTGGCGAGCAGGCGATCGAGCGAGCCGAGGCCGGGATCCGCGAGGACCAGCGCCGCCGTGCCGCCCTGCTGCAAGAGCGCCTGCGCGCGCGCCACGCCGGGCACCTCGGCGAGCTGCAGGAGCACCTGGTGCTCGTGGGCCAGCCGGCCCATCACGCGTGGATTGGGCACCACGGCCACCGGGCTCTTGATGGCCACGTGCGCCCCCGAGGGGACATGAACCGCGCGCCATACGCGTGTTTCGCTCCCGTCGTAGACGACCTCTCTCAGCGCGTACTCCCGCAGGTCCATCGTTCTCCCTCACGTCCGTTCCAGGGCGCCGCGATCCGAGCATCGATCCTAGATCGAGCGGGCGGAAGGCGACCATCGGTCTCGGGGGGAATTTTTCCTCCGGCCACGGAGGCCCGCGGATCGGCGCGTCGAGCTCAGCGCTCGCCCTCCTTTCCGGCGGCGTGCGGGGGCCCCGCCGGAGGCAGATCCACCGTGAACATCGTCCCGCTGCCCACCGTGCTCTCGACACGAATCGAGCCGCCGAGGGCCTCGACGATGGATCGCACGATATAAAGCCCGAGCCCGAGCCCGGCATACGCGCGCGACGAGACGGCCCGCTCGAAGCGCTCGAAGATGTACGGCAGGCGATCGGGAGGAATGCCGATGCCATGATCACGCACCGTGAGCCGCGCCGCCCCGTCCGCCTGGCCGACCCATATCTCGATCGGGCGACCGGAGCCGAACTTGATCCCATTCGAGATCAGATTCGTGACGACCTGCTCCAGGCGGAGGTGATCCCAGCGCCCGACCAACGGTTGCTCGGCGTGCAGCGTCAACGGGCAGGCCGCCCGGGAAAAGTCCTCCGTGAAGCGCTCCGTGACGTCACGGACGAGGGCCGGGAGATCGACGTCCTCGATCTGCAAATGCATACGACCGGTCGTGATCCGCGTGACGTCGAGGAGCTCCTCGATCAGGCGCGCGAGCTTTTGGATCTGTCGCTCGACCCGCGTCAGGGACGGCGGCAAGGGCTCGCCCGATGGCGCGGCGACCCGCTTCAACGTCTGCACGTCGAGCTTCAGGCTCGTCATCGGCGTATTCAACTCGTGCGACGCGATGGACAAGATCTCGTCCCGCAGACGGATGGCCCCCTGCGCGTCGCGATAGAGGCGCGCATTGTCGATGGAGATGGCCGCGCGGCGGGCGAGCTCGGTCGCGAGCTCGAGGTCGGCGGGGCTGTAATGCCGGCCGGGCGCCGCGCAGCCGAGGGAGAGCACGCCGAGCGTCTGTCCGCGCACGGAGAGCGGGACGGCCATCGCCGAACACGTGCCGAGCGCCCGGATCAGGCGTGCATGCTCGGCATCGACGGCGTGCGCTTGAAGAAGCTCGTCGGTGAGGAGAGGCAGCAGCATGGGCTTCCCCGTGCGGAGGACCTCGGCGGCCGGGTGGGGGGAGGTCGCGTCGGGCGCGTATTGCTCCTCGAGCTGACGGAGAAGCGCCTCGCTCCCGGGCTCACGGTGTGCGCCGCCGAGGCGCTGGACCACGCCCCCCTCGCCCACGACGTCGATCACGCACCAGTCCGCCATCGACTGCACGCAGAGCCGCGCCAGCGCGGCGAACCGGGTCGTGAAGTCGAGCGACTCCGAAAGGATCTCGGAGGCCATGGCGAGAAACTTCATGCGCTGCTCCGCCCGCTCGGCGGCGGCGCGCGCCTTCTGTTCCTCGACGACGACCATGGCGAGGAGCAGGACGAGCCCATTGAGGACCGCGACATACGTCTGCACGGTCAAGACGCGCGCAGCCACGGACGTGCTCCCCATGGCGAAGGGGCCGCGGCCACGGCTCGTGTGCAATGCCGCCATGAAATCGACGAGGACCGTGGCCGCCGTCGCGCCGCGGGGTCCAAAACGAATGGCCGCCCATGCTGTCAGGGGAAACAGGAGGGCCGGGAGCGCCGATTCGATCCCCCGCGGCCGCACGCTTCCGAACACCCACCATGCCCCGCCCGTCAGGATCACGAGCAGGCTCAAGGCTTCGACGGCGCGGCCGGAGCGCGGCGGCTCCGGCTCGGTCCAGGTCAAAAACAGCGGACACAGCAGGAGGACCCCGAGGGCATCGCTGCTCCACCACCCGATCGCCACGTGCCAAAACGAGGGATCGCCCAGCCACACGACGCTCGCAGCCGCCGCGACGAGCGTGCCGGGGATCGCCCCGACCGCGGCGCCGAGCCACACCAGACGCGCGACGTCCCAGGGGCGCCGGAACACGAACCCCGCGCGCGTGCGCCGGCGCAAAAGCGAGGCGCCCGTGAAGGGCAAGAGACCCCCCGCGGCGCCCCAGGCCATGGCCAGGGCGGGCGGTTGCCCGTGCTGCAAGACGACCAGCACCTCGGCCAGAAACACGACGAGGAGCCACGCGGGCCAGTGGGCCGGCGTCGTGCGAAGAAACCAGGCCATGGTCAGGCCGCTGGGCAGCCAGAAAACGGCATTGCTGGCGGGTGGAAAGACGAAAAGGTAGCTCGCTTCCGAGAGACCCAGGAAGGCCAGAAAGAGCACGACGCAGCCGAGGAACGTCCGCGCCGGCTTCTCGCTCACGAGCCGGCGGCGCAGCCCGACCGCGACCACGCCGCTTTTCTAAACGAGGGAAAAGGTTCCCATCCGGACGAAGAAACCTTCTGGCCCATGCTGCGATCGTAGGTCCGCGCGACTACGCGTCACCTTCACGATCCGCCGCCGCTCCGCACGCGCCCGCGTGGCTGCGCGGTCTGTGCGCAGCCACGCGAGTTGTGTGCGCTCGCCGGCGCTTCAGGCCGCGCGCCGCGGACGACGACGCAGGGCGATCAGCGCGGCGCCGAAGACGAGCACGAGGCCGCTCTGCGTGTCGCCGGTCGAGCCGACGGTCCGGCAGCCGCAGGCGCCGCCGTCCCCGCCCACCTCGCCACCGCCGGTCCCGCCGCCGCCGGCACCACCCGCGCCGCCGAGGCCGCCGTCGCCGCCAGCACCGCC